>CALAJP010000115.1 GCA_937922815.1 uncultured Saprospiraceae bacterium | reverse complement strand
TGATACTTTAAAAATCGATTTATTAAATGGTGATGGGTTTCAATATGGGCAAAATATTATTGACACTTTATTTATTAATGATGGTCAATTTAACGTTTATGCTTCTGATAGATATGGATGCTATGCCGATTCTTCAGATGTTTTTGTGTCTATAACAAGCAATCCATCTTTTGGAATGTTAGATACTACTTCAAGCGGCGTTGTATTCCCTGCTCGTAACGGTTTAACCGATTTTAACGACAGTAGTTTTATCTACTTTTCTGAAATGCACGTTTGTGATGGTCAAGTTATGGAGTTAAAATTAGACACTTCAAGGCTATTTTTTAGCAAAGGGATTGATAGTGTTCGATACAGTTATGAAAATAGCGGAGTAACAACATATATTGGAACATACGGAATAAATCAATCTACTAATTTTCAAATTCCAACATCAAAAATTAATAGAATTGATAGTTTAGGAATTGAACTTAAAACTACAATGGGTTTTTATGGAGAACTAGTCAAAATTCCAATTTATGTAAATGCTAATATTCAAAAAACGTCAGAATTACTAAAATGCACTGATGAATTAAATATTCCTCTTTCTGAACATTTAGGGCATAGGGTTTCTGATTATGACATTCTTACATTCTCTGAAAAAAACGGTGTAACTGCTGATAATAGCACGTTTAAGACTGAATATAGAACTGTATTAAATCATCTTTTACCAAATGCGAATAGCTTCAGCTGGTCAGTTCCAAGCGGTCAAGATGTTGATACAATATTTAGAAGGCAAATAATTAATTTACCTTTTAAATCTAATGGTTTTGATTATTACAATGCTATTGGAAATCCTCAAAGTTGTGTTTTCAATGATACTCTTGTAATTGCTCGTCCTACAGTTGCATCATTTACACACAACGCACAACCTCAAATAACAGTAGGAACTGCCGTTCGTCACATATCAACATCGACAAATACAGATAGTGTTAATTGGAAATTTGAACACAGTTCTTTTATTTATACTTGGGATACAACGTGGGTTTATCTTTATCAGATAGGTTCGCACGGTTTAACACTAACTACATTTAATGATTACGGGTGTATAGATACTCTAAAGGTTGATAGTTATACATCAATTATTGATTGGACTGGTATTGAAGAAAATGTAAATTCTATTTCTGAAGTATCAAGTTACCCAAACCCAGTAAGTGATATTTTAACTCTTAAAATTGTCAATACTGAAGAAATAAACGCAACGCTTTTTGTTGTTGATTTGAATGGTCGCTTTGTCCTGGAGAAAGAATTAAACCTGGTCAATAATGAAAATTACGAAAACATAGATTTTTCAATGCTTCCAAGCGGTGTGTACACTTGTAAAATAATAGGTAAAAACATAAACATTTCGCAAAAGATAGTCAAACAATAGGGGCTACATTCCCATCCCTTTATTGTGTCCTTTCTTTAAGTCTTTTTCATCATCTAACCCAAAATCATAATCAAACGGCTTTTCAATTTCTTTAGCTTTTGTTTCTTTGATTTTGGGTTTTTTATCCTCTTCTAAAAAGCGATTTGCCATACTCGTAAACTTGTCACTAAATTTCATTTTAGATAGGTTTATTTGATTCTCTAACCCTTTTAAACTGTACCCTTTCCCAATCTCTGAACCTTTTATTTTAATTGGTTTTTTATCGTTTTCTTTATACAAAAAAGAAACTCCCCTACCTTTCTGAAGTAAAACACCATCTTTTTTTAGTTTTTCGCTTAATTCCTCAATACTTTTGGAGTTTTTGAGCCTTTGGTCTATAATCGACTTTAAGCTCTTTGAAATGCTCTTATTTGGGATAAAATTCTTTCCTTTTTCTTTCCTATTAGCCTTTATTAAACTGTATTCTTTCTCTGTTTCCATTGAAAACTCTGTGTTCTTAGCGTATGAATGTGAGGATTTATGAACTTTTCGGTCTGTGCCGATTCGATTGCCTACAATGTGCAAATGTAAATGCGATTTATCTTCGTGAAGATAAACCGCATATTGATTTTTATCAAAGTTGTGTTTCTTAGCGTATTTCTCGCTTATATCCATTAACTCGCCTTTATTTAGCTTTCTATCTTCAGGGTTAAATGAAATAATAGCGTGTAGGCTTTTATGCTTTATATTAGGCTTTAAAGCGTGAACTTGTTTAAACTGTTTGTTTATTTCTTTGGAGTTTCCGCTAACTCCGTTAGCGTGTATAAGCTCTCCCCCTTGTTCGCAATAATCTAAAGCTTCTGATGAATGTGATATCGTTGCAATTTTGCAAATCATTCTTTCAAGCTTTCTTGGAGTTCCTTTATCCTCTTCTTTTTTCTTTCTTTCTCCTCTTCTTCATTGTAGTAATCTACGTTATCGTAGTATTCACTAAAAAAAGTACTGTCGTTATTTCTGATTTTAGATAATATATTCTTTATCTTCCCTTGATTGTTGCCGTATCTAAATTCTTGGGTAATCATATAATTTTTGAAGATTTTGTTTTCGCTCTTGTGAAAATCCACTCTTTCCTTTTCCGTTAAATATTCCGATATATACTTAGTTCCAAAAAAAAGAACAAACGCAACAGAAACAATTGTCAAAGTGTATTTGTAGCTTAAAACTGCATTATTCCCTCCAAAAATCGTAATCATTTTTTTTGGCTCTGGGTTATCCAGTACTTGAACCTCTTTGTTTCGAACTGCTCTGATTGTTTCGTTTTTACTATTTATAATTGCGTTGTACGTGCTTTTCTGTGTGTTTTCAAGTTCTTCAACTAATGATTGATTTTGAATTATTTTAGTTTCTAAAGATTTTATTACGCTTAAATCAACATCCTTGTTTTTTAGTGCTTCTAGCAACTTTTTTTGTTCTAGTTGTTCATTGAGGATTTTTTCGAGTAGTTGTTCTAATATTTCCATTTTTTATGATAATTTATTTTTTATTGCTTGATTGTTTTTCTTTAATTCTGCTATTGTTTTAAAAAATTCAATTGTTTGTCTTCCGTTCAATTGCAAACCTGTATTAAGCATTTTTGCAATTTGATTTAATGAGTGATTTGTCCGTTCTATTTCGTAAAAAAAACTTAAAATTTCAGGTGTTAATTTTGCTTGTTTTTTCTCTCTTATTTTTAGATGTTTTAATAGGGCAATTTTAACAAGTTCAGACTTCTTTAATTTATGTTTTTCAAGATGTAAATCAAAGGCTTTTTTTTCGCTTTTATTCAAGTAGGTTTTGACCTCGAAAATATTTTTTTCGTCGGTTGACAATTGAGGTCTTCCACCTCTATTTTTTTTATTATTTTCTGACATTTTTCTCTATGAGTGATAACGAATAGCAAGCCGTTTTTGAGCCTTAAACCGTAGGTTTTAAAGGCGAAAAAACATGGCTTGCAATAACAACAACTAAATCAACTGAACAAATGTAAGGTTTTTGGTTTTTCTATCAAAATTAATTATTTAGGCTTATAAAAAATAAATAGAGAAAAATGGCTTTAGGAAAGTAAAAATCGTTAGATTTTTCGTATCTTTAAGAAACGAAGTTTCGCCAAAAACTACCCCTCGCCTGGGGGTGCGAGAACCCCCCTCCTCGAAGAGTCGCCAAAGGCTTGTATTTGAATCTTGAGGAATGGTTCTTTTTGGAGATAAAAAAACAAACTTAAAATAAGAAAATGACAACAAAAGAAAATGCAGACAAAATAACTGTCGAAATGACAAGGTTTGAATTTTATAAATTAAGAAATCTATTTTTTTATAACAAGGAATTTTGCGAGGAAGAATTGGATAGTCACGAATATGAATTAGCAAAAAAAATAATATCCTTGAAGGATTCAAATGAAACTCTTTTTGATGAGTTTGACAAGATTGTAAGTGAGCTTTAGTAACTAAACTTAAAATAAAGCGTTTTAAGACCATTAAAAAAACAAAAGCATACAATTGTATCAAAACAGAATAAAACGCTCTTAAACGAGCTAAAAACAACAAAAAACAGCATTCTCGGCGGAACTTTTAACCCCGATAGGGGTCATCCTCGACCTCCTTCGCTTTTTTTTTTCTCGCCCAATCAAATTTAACAAATTTTCAAATTCCAAAAAGAACCATTCCTCATTTTTTCCAAAAGCCGACTTTCCCCTCAAAGAAAAACGGTTAAAAAAAATTAGCATTGGGTGTGATGGCAAACGTATTTTGAGAGTTGGATTTTGACCGACGATAGGAGGGAGTAAATTCGACGAAAAAAATCGACTTAAAGTAGCTTATTTTAGCTTTTTCCTTGAATGAGTTATTTATATCAAAACTTATTATGACTTATGTCTTTTTTTAAAAAGTCTTGGAAACACTATTAAAAACAAGTGCTAGAGTGTTTTTGCAAATGTTAAAATACGACTTTTTGAATACTTAATATGACTTTTTGAATACTTGTTTTTTTCAAAATACGACTTTTTGAATACTAGATACGACTTTGAATATTGTAAGTCAACTATACAAAATACGACCCGACGAATACAAAATACGACTAAAAACTTTGCAAGTCAGAAAATGTTTTTATATTTGCTCTATGAAGATAAAAAACAAGGAGTTAATACAGTCCTATGTACTTACAACTGCTCGATATGACTACTCTGTTTATGAAAAAAGAATATTATATCGAATTGTTGAACAATTACAAGCGTTACTAAAAGGAATTGAATTAAAAGGAAGATACCCAATACAAGAGGATTTATTTGGAGATAGAATAATGACTTTTGAAATATCTAACTTTCTTACGTCAGAAGACGATAAGAACCATAGACGAGTTATAAAAGCTCTTAAAGACTTAAATGATAAATCTTTTGAATACATAGGAGAGAATAGTTGGGAATTGATACGTATTATCGAGAGTCCTAAAATGAAGGGAATAGGAAAAAAAACAACAACTGTGCGATTTAGATTAGATAAAAAGATGTATGATGCTTTTTTAGACTTCACAAAAGGATATAAAAAATTTGAGCTTGAATTAGCTATGAAGTTTGAAAGCGTTTACGCAATGCGATTTTATGAGCTTTTTAATGGCCAAAATACACCGCTAACTTATAATATCCCCGAACTCAAAAAAATGTTTGGCTTAGAGGATAAATACAACGGAAGAACTGGGAATACAGACTTTATAATTAAGGTTGTGAAAAAAGCCAAACAAGAACTAGACAAGCACTCTCCAGTAAGTTTTAATTTTAAATATAAAGACCGTGAACTTAAAAGAGCTGGTAAAATTTACAATATACTTTTTATACCCTACGAAATACCTAAAAATAGAAATGTAGAAATTGAAAAAAAGAGCTTACAAAAACAAACTTCATTACGTTGGGATATACCAATTGATATCATTAAAGAGTTAAAAAGAGACTTTTTGTTTTCAGAACAAGAGATTAAAAATAATATTGAGGTGTTTAAACAAGGGGTAAGGCTTGATTATTATAGAGATTTTTATTCATTAATGAAAGCTAAATCAAGAAGTGTAAAAAACCCTAAGGGATACTTTATAAATTCTTTAAAAAACGAATTAGATAGTGTGAATTTAGAACATTAAAAACTTATGTAAAATCCACTTTTTATTTCTTCAAACCCTTTGAATACAAGGGATAAAACGTTATCTTTGAATAATAAATAAACAACCAAAAACTAATGAAAAAAACAACAAAAATTTTATTAATTACCCTAGTGATTTTATCTGCATTTTCTTGCAAAAAATATGATTTTGATAGCGGTATTCAATTTAAAACGGTAAAAAACCGACTTGCTGACAAAGTATGGGAATACTCTTTAATTAATAGTGCTTACGTTCAAGACTCTTTAGAAAGTTCTATTCCAAAAACTATTTGGTTTACCAATACTGGAGTAATTTTTAAAGACGATAATCCTCAAAAGTTTAGGAATGTTATAATTAATAAAAAATATAGCGATATAAACTGGTCCCTCAATAAAGACAAGCAAATTGACTTATTCATTGTTGAAGATGGGGCAAAATTTAAATCTAATATTTCAGATATAGAGATTTTGTCTTTAACAGACAAACAATTAAGAGTTATCATAACCCAAACTGTGCCTAAAATATCAGCGGAACCAATTTCTTACACTATAATATATCGAACAAATGATTAACATGAAAAAACTGACAATAACCCTTTTTCTTTCTTTACTAGTTATACTTTCATTTTCCCAATCTTTCGACGAAACAAGATGTTACAATAATATTTCTAGCCGAAGAGTAAATTTAAGTACTGTTGCACAAAACAATTATATCAATAACAAAGATTGGAGTGATGTTGATGAAGTTTATATTTATGTTAATGGTAGAAGAGATAGAAATATAGATAAAGATGACCCTAATTACACTGGGTTTTGGGAAATTCCAAGTAGAGCAAATAGAATAGAATTTGATTTTGGAAAACACCACTATTGGACTGGAAATTGGAGAAGCTTTGCAAGATACTCAATACGTTTAGTAAACATCAATCCAACTATTACTGTTGATAGTTTAGTTTGTGATAATGATGTTGTTGATATTCTAATATCTCCATCAGGTGGGGCATTCACTAATACATTTTCAGGTAACGGAATAAATATTAGCGGTTCTGCGCCAAACTTGGTTTTTACACCAAGTATAAGCAGCAATAGAACTGAAATTGTTAACTTCAATTATCAAATAACATCGAACGGATGCACTTTTGATAAGACTGAATCTGTTATAGTTGAACCAATCCCTCAAATAACTTGGAGCAATCAATTTACAACCCCACTATTAAGCACTAACTCAACCCCAATAAACCTAAATGCAACTGCAACACCTAGCGGAACCAATATTATTTATGGTGGTTCAGGTATTTCAAACAGTAGTTTCATTGCATCCAGTTCAGGAAGTGGTACACATACTATTTCAGCTTTTGCAACATCAAGTCAAGGATGCAAAGACACTATTGAACAAACTGCAATAGTATTGTTTGATCCCGGAACACCAACCGCTCCAAGATTAGCAATGTCAACAACTGGATACAAGCAAGAAAATACAAGCATAGGACACACAAACGGACTTTTTGCAGAAACTCCAACAGAGAAGACAATGCACGTTTGCGATGGGCAACAAATAGAGTTAATTTTAGAGCCTTTTTCTATTCAACAAGGATATGACAGTTTGATTATTTATTATACAAGCAATGGAAATAGAGATAGCATCGGAACTATAATTCCAACAAGCAGATTTACATATACAATCCCTCAAACAAACAGTAATAGAACTGATTTTTTAGAACTACAATTCAAAAGTTCATTAGGTGTTTTAGGAAATGTTTTATCTATTCCAGTTTTTGTTACTGGAAGAAGCTATAATAACTCTATTTTCTGTGGTAACATTTACACAGATTCATATTCTTATCCGACTAGTTTGGTAACATTGAAAGAAATGAACAATAGTGTTATTTCAACCCACACCGCAAACAATTTTAATTATATTCTTCCTAATGGACTGAAAGAAAAGCAAATTATTAAAACAGAAAGAGTAGAAACAACTACACCAACATCAGCAAGTACTGTGCATAACCACGTTCTTACTAGCGAAAGAGGGGATACACTTTGGATTCAACCGTGGAACTATTTAAATCAATTACGTTCAAATGGAGTTCCTCTTCCAACTATGCAAAATATTCAAACGTGCTATTTTAACGACACTATAAGAGTTGTTAGAAATCCTATACCTAGTATTTCTTATTTAGGAGATTCTTTGATTTTAGAGGGGACAACGGTTAACGTACAAAATACAAGTTCTTTTGCTGATACTTTAAAAATCGATTTATTAAATGGTGATGGGTTTCAATATGGGCAAAATATTATTGACACTTTATTTATTAATGATGGTCAATTTAACGTTTATGCTTCTGATAGATATG
>CALAJP010000114.1 GCA_937922815.1 uncultured Saprospiraceae bacterium | reverse complement strand
GAAACTCATGAATAATTAATTTTTATAGTTTGATAATAGGTCAATGGAACCAGTAGCCTACTATTATATAGTTTATTATGTTAGCAATTTGGATTCCGTTATTTAAATTTATGTTTTTATTATATTAAAAGTCATTGATAGATCTACCCAAGAAAGTCAATGCATTTCTAAAGCCTATGTAAGACTTTGTAGTATCTTGGTATTCCCAATGTCTAGTAGAAGTTTGAAGGAAAAATCCAATATCTTTCCATGACCCTCCTCTAATTACTTTTCTTTTATAAGCATCAGGGTCGTCATCTTTAGCATTATATTTAAAGTCTGGGTTCATGTCATGAACAAAACCATAAGCATTCTCATAGAACGCAGATGACGTCCACTCTGAAACATTACCTGCCATGTTATATAATCCATAATCGTTAGGGAAATAATGATCTGCTTTAACAGTGTACATACCTCCGTCTTCTGGATAATTACCTCTACCTGGTTTGAAATTCGCTAACAAACACCCTTTGGCATTTCTTAAATAATAACCTCCCCAAGGGTAAGGTGCTAAATCTCTACCTCCACGAGCTGCATATTCCCATTCAAATTCCGTAGGTAATCTAAATGCTTCCGAATTTACACCATCTTTACGAGTAGCTTGGTAGCCATTCCAAAGGTTCGTTCTCCATGCGGCAAATGCTTCTGCTGTTTTCCAATCAACTCCTACAACTGGATAATCATCAAAAGCGGGATGCCAGAAATAGTTTCTTGTCATCGGCTCATTGTATGAATATGCGAAATCACGTATCCAACACAACGTATCTGGATATATCACAGATTCATGTTCTTCGATAAAAGCACTTCTCGGTTGGTCTTTGTTATTAGCTAAACCTTTCCAATCAATGGTTTTATATGAATATTTCAATTGTTCAATGTCATACTCAATTCCTCCTGTCAATTTATCATCTCCTTGTAGGTGCATAGAAGACAATGCTTCGTCAGACCAATCAATTTCTATTTCCCAATCAAGAACTTGCTCTCCATTCTCAAGTTCATAGTAATGATCTAACAATGAATGTGCAATTGAATCTTTTACCCATTGAACAAATTGTCTATATTCATTATTGGTAATTTCTGTTTCATCCATATAAAAACCTTGGATTGAAATAGACTTTGGTCTCTGTAAATAGTTACCAGTGATGTCTTCATCACCTCCACCAATATGTAAAGTACCAGAAGGAATATAAGCCATTCCATATGGGTTGATACCTTTCCATGAAGGTCTATCAAATATACCTACAAGTTGTCCATCATCTCTTCCTCCTTTACAAGACTGGAGAACACTAATTACAGTGACTAATAATGATAATAAAAGAATCTTTCTCATGGGATCTTTCTTTTCTTAAATGTTAATTTTTTATTCAAAAGGTACTAGTTAATAGCACCGTTATTTGATATACTAAAGTTAAACGCAAAAGTTATACCGATATTTTCGCAAAGCTATATAAAATAATAGTTAACTTCTTATAATTGATTTTTTTAATGTGTTAAAAGTACCTAGGGTTATATATTTTTGGTATAGAAGTTTTAGCATCAGAGCTCATATCTAATTGATAATGAATAGTTATTTCATGACTTTCATTTGTAATTTCTTTGATTTGACTCAACGAATTGTCAAATATATAAGATATGCTTAAATTTTCTGATAAATTAAAAACTCCCCCTACTTGAAACGAATCGAAACTCACTTTTGAGTATCCTCTAACACCTAACAACAAACTCCACTTCTCTCTATACGTAATTAGTGATTGAAAGTTAGTTTGAAGCGTAGACAAATTAGACCATACCGTTATAAATGGTTTTAATTCGAATTCGAGAGGTAGGGCTATGATATATGAAGAATAAAATCTATATCTTGATTCAGCATATGTACTCAATGATCTATCACTAGAAGATAATGATAATTTTTGGTTAGAAATATTCTGAATCGATACACCAACCTTTAATGGATAAGATGAATAAGATACTCCAGCATCATAATTCAAACTCCACCCTTTCAAATCATTATTAGATAGAAAATTATCATTATGATTAACTACTCCACCTGCATAATCTCCATCTGGAGTTATTAATTTTGTAGCATCTAATGAAGCGTTATTAGCCCCTATGTTTAGCCCTAGTGATAATTTAGAATATTTATTTAAATTTATATGATATGCGTAGCCTAGTTTTAAGGATAAATTCGCGTGAGCTGCCGTATTAAAATTTTGTAATCCGAAGCCTATTCCTCCTCCTAAAAATTTTATAGGTGTAGATATATTGAAACGTTGAACTTTAGGAGCCCCTTCTAACCCATTCCATTGATCTCTATATGTTCCTACAATTTCGAGAGCATTTTCGAGACCGTACTCCGCTGGATTAATTACAGATTGGTTCAGTAAGATAGAAGAAGAAATGGGATTGAATTGAGCTTCTGCTTTCTTAGTGAAAAGTAAAAATAATAATGCAATAGAATATTTAAAAAAATGTTGGTTCAATGACGGTAATGTTTGAATTTCAGTAAAAGACAAATATAAGGAGAACTAAGTTAAATAATTATATTGAATAAAAATGTATTCGAGTCAATTTTAAAACAAAATCTAAGTATTTTTACAACTGACAGAAAAATTCTTCTTAGTTTAATTATTAATATCGTCCTATAAAATCTACCATATTTTGTACAATTTAATTAAGCCTTTCTTGTTTAGCCTTTCCGCAGAAAAAGCTCATCATCTAACCACTTCAATTTTCGAATTTGGTTTAAAACTACCAACCGCCAAACATTGGATTAAAAGTTGGAATCATAATGACCCTAAATTGGAAAGAAACTTTTTTGGGCTTCATTTTCAAAACCCCGTTGGTTTAGCTGCTGGTTTCGATAAAGATGGTAGTTATATCAATGCGATGAAAAACTTAGGATTTGGTTTTCTTGAAATCGGGACTGTTACTCCTCTCCCTCAAGACGGAAACCCTAAACCAAGATTGTTTAGAATACCAAAAGATAAAGGTCTTGTCAATAGAATGGGTTTTAATAATCAAGGTCTTGATGCTTTAGCACAAAGGCTGTCCAATTTAAAAAATAGAGACCAATTAATAATAGGTGGAAATATTGGGAAAAATAAAGCAACTCCTAACGAAGAAGCTTTATTTGATTATCAAAAGTGTTTTCAAAAATTAGAACATTTAGTTGATTATTTTGTAGTCAACGTTAGTTCGCCCAACACACCTGGACTTAGAGAACTACAAGAAAAGAAGCCTTTGGGCAAAATCCTACACGCGTTACAAGAAATCAATTCCACGAATAAACCTATACTACTAAAAATTGCACCTGACTTGAATGATAATCAATTGAATGATATTGTTGAATTAGCATTTGAAAATAATTTGAGCGGGCTTATTGCTACCAACACAACTATTGAAAGAAATTTAAGTATCAGTAAATCAGAAATCGAAAAAATCGGAGCTGGAGGATTAAGCGGTGCTCCTGTTCGAGAAAAATCGACTCAAATCATTAAAAAATTAGTTCATTTCTCGGAACAAAAGATTCCAGTTATTGGTGTCGGGGGCATTTGTACTCCAGACGATGCATTAGAAAAGCTAGATGTTGGGGCATCACTATTACAAGTTTATAGCGGAATGGTTTTTTATGGCCCGACTTTAATTCGTGATATAAATAAAGCAATTGTTAATCGTACTAATTTGCATTAAGCTATAGAGCTTTCTTAAAAACAATATTAAAATTAGAGTTTCTAATCATTGTGTGTAACTCTAGAATAGAATCATTAATTAGCTTCGTGTCATATACGGCAGGGTACTGAGTATCGTCTACATGAAGTTTACAGCCTCGCAACTTAAAAAAGGCCGTTTGATGTTTACCTCCAAGATTATGATGCAATTCATTTTCTTCAAAATTAAAGTAAAGTTTATCCAACGTTTGGGTTAAAACATCATTTCTAAAAGCACAGTCTACTTCCCAGGTTCCTTTTAACTTTTTTATATCAATATTTTCGACAGCCTTCATCCCTACCTCAGTCGTACACGAAGAGCATATTATCGTCAAAAAAATACATATTAAATTAAAAAGCTTCATTTGAATTCTTACTTTATACACATATTCTAAACTAAAAAAGTAAATATATATTGTAGATAGCAAAAAAAATACCATTAATCGTGGAGATTAATGGTATTTTTCATAAAAGATATGCTTAATGAAAAGAACTTATGAAAGAACTTTTTTCATTGTATTTCCTATATCCGCAGGAGAACTTACGACATGGATTCCACATTCGCCCATAATTCTCATTTTAGCTTCAGCCGTATCATCTTCTCCACCTACAATCGCTCCAGCATGTCCCATTGTTCTACCTTTAGGAGCAGTCTGACCCGCAATAAAGCCTACAATTGGTTTTTTATTAGGTTGGTTTTTGTACCAGTTAGCTGCATCTGCTTCTAAGTTTCCTCCAATCTCACCAATCATTACGATTCCGTCAGTTTCAGGGTCATTCATCAATAGTTCGATAGCTTCCTTAGTGGTTGTACCAATGATTGGGTCACCACCAATTCCAATAGCAGTTGTGATACCTAAACCAGCTTTAACAACTTGGTCAGCAGCTTCATAAGTCAAAGTTCCTGATTTAGAAACGATACCTACTTTACCTTTTTTGAAAACAAAACCTGGCATAATACCTACTTTTGCCTCGTCAGCAGTAATAACTCCAGGACAGTTAGGTCCAACTAAAGTACAATCTTTTCCATCAACAAAAGCTTTTACTTTTATCATATCTTGCACTGGGATACCTTCCGTGATACAAATAATAACTTTGATACCAGAGGCAGCAGCTTCCATAACTGCGTCAGCAGCAAATGCAGGTGGAACAAAAATAATAGAAGTATCTGCTCCTGCTTTCTCAACAGCTTCAGCTACGGTATTGAAAACAGGTCTATCCAAGTGAGTTTGCCCACCTTTTCCAGGAGTAACACCGCCAACAACATTAGTTCCGTATGCAATCATTTGTTCAGCATGGAAAGAACCTTCTTTTCCAGTAAAACCTTGTACAATAATTTTAGAGTCTTTATTTACTAATACTGACATTATTAATTTTTTTATAAAGTTTAGTATAATTTATACGATTGAGTCTCGAAGATATGAAATTTATTACTTTTCATCTACAAAGATGAACACATCTTCATTTTTGCGTTTCATGTAATATTTTTCCCTAGCATATTTTTCAATATCTTTATTAATATTGATTTTGTCTTCTCTGGTCTGTTTTATTTTTTCTCTATAATTTTCTTTTTCTTCAATCAGTCCATAATAAGTACTCCCTAAAGACCACTGCGTCATGACGTCATGCTTATCAAATATCAACATCCAAACTACAAATAAACATAATGTTAAGACATATTTATTTCTTAATGGTGCGGGTATCTTTTTTACTAAAAATTTAAGAGGATTAAATCTAGCCATAGAATGGAAAAATAAAAATTCAGTTAGGTCAAATTTAAAAACGGATAAATATACAAAAAAAACTTTCGACCAGCAATAAAACATTTATTTACCAATCGAAAGTTTAATTATTTATGTCTTATAAGACTTATTTTTTCAAAATAGAAGTTCCTGGGAAGTACCCATCACTGCCTAATTCTTCTTCAATTCTTAATAATTGATTATACTTCGCGATCCGATCGGACCTAGAAGCAGAACCTGTTTTTATTTGTCCTGTATTTAAGGCAACCGCTAAATCTGCAATTGTAACGTCTTCTGTTTCACCCGAACGGTGACTCATTACTGAAGTATATTGGTTTCTAGTTGCAAGGTTAACCGCATCAATAGTTTCTGTCAATGAACCAATCTGATTTACTTTGATTAAAATTGAGTTAGCAGCTTTTGTATCAATACCTCTCTGTAACCTCTTTGTGTTAGTTACAAATAAATCATCTCCTACTAACTGAGCTTTATCTCCAATAGCAGCATGCAATTTGGACCATCCAGACCAATCGTCTTCGTCCAAACCATCTTCGATAGAGAAAATAGGATATTGGTCTACCCATTCTTTCCAATAAGCAACCATATCATCACTCGTCAACTTGTCTCCAGTTGATTGGTGAAAATGATAAACTTTTTCTTCTGCATTATAAAATTCAGATGCAGCAGCGTCCATTGCTATAAAAATATCTTCACCTGGTCTAAAGCCAGCCTTTTCTATTGCTTGAAGTACGATTTCAATCGCCTCTTTATTAGACTTTATATTAGGAGCGAATCCTCCTTCATCTCCAACATTTGTTGAATATCCTTTAGATTTCAATACATTTTTCAAATGGTGAAAAGTTTCAACCCCCATTCTTAATGACTCTGAAAAAGATTGAGCCCCAATTGGCATAACCATGAACTCTTGAAAGTCAATGCTATTATCAGCATGTGATCCTCCGTTCAATATATTCATCATTGGAACGGGTAAGGTATGTGCTTGTACTCCCCCGATATATTTGTACAATGGCAATCCAGCCTCTTGAGCCCCCGCTTTAGCCGCAGCCATTGATACCGCTAATATTGCATTAGCACCTAGGTTCGCTTTATTGTCAGTTCCATCAAGGTCTAACATTAAATTATCAATAAGCATCTGATCAAAAATAGAACAACCAATTAACTCTTCAGAAATTTTATCTTCGATATTCTGGCATGCTTTCAAAACTCCTTTTCCTAAGAAACGGTCTTTGTCATTATCTCTGAGCTCAACAGCCTCATATTTTCCAGTAGATGCACCTGAAGGGACAGCAGCTCTACCTACAACTCCACTCTCAGTCAAGATTTCAACTTCAACTGTAGGATTACCACGAGAGTCTAAAATTTCTCTAGACCGAATATCAATTATTACACTCATAATTTGATTGAATTATTTGATGAAAAAATATTATTTATGTTGAACTATTAAGTTCTTAAAATCTTCGAATAGGTATCTTGAATCATGTGGACCAGGAGATGCTTCGGGGTGATACTGAACCGAAAATGCCGGTTTCCCTTTAATTTTAATGCCCTCTATTGTACCATCATTCAAATTTATATGAGTTACCTCAATTACATCTTCTTTAGAACGAACAGATTCTGTTTCGACACCAAAACCATGATTTTGAGAAGTAATCTCTGACTTACCTGTTTTTAAATTTTTAATAGGGTGATTAATTCCTCTATGTCCCGTATTCAATTTATACGTTGTAACGCCCACTGCTTGAGCTAATATTTGATGTCCCAAACAAATTCCAAATAATGGCTTATCCGCTTTTAGAATTTCTTTTGCAGTATTTGTTTCAACTTTCATAGGTTCTGGGTCTCCAGGCCCATTACTTATAAAATAACCGTCTGGGTCCCAAGCACTCATTTCTTCAAATGAAGTTAAATGAGGAAATACTTTAATGTAAATATCTTGATTAGCCAAACACTTTAATATGCTTTTTTTAACGCCTATATCTAAAACGGCTACCTTATAAGATGCATTTTCATCCCCAAAATAATAAGGTTCTTTCGTGGAAACTTTAGATGCCAATTCCAACCCAGCCATATTAGGAGCTTTGTCTAACTTAGCTTTTAGTTCTTGTATATCTGATATCTCGGAAGAAATAATGGCATTCATTGCTCCCTTACTTCTGATATGTCTAACAATAGCTCGTGTATCAACTTTCTGTATCCCAACCATTTTTTGGTCTTCGTAATAAGTCTGAATATCGGTATCGCCTTTGATTCTAGAATATTTGATATTAAAATCGCGACAAATAAGTCCGGATATTTTCATGTCTGAAGATTCGTTTTCGGCAACTTTAGTACCATAATTACCTACATGAACATTCGTTAATACTACTAATTGACCGAAATAAGAAGGGTCTGTAAAAATTTCTTGATAACCTGTCATTCCTGTATTAAAGCATAGTTCCCCCATTGTGGTACCTATTGCTCCTGCAGCCTGTCCTTTGAAATATGTTCCATCGGATAATAACAGTATTGCGTCTTTAACTAAACCTTGATTTGTCATAATCAAATATAATTTTTGAACAAAGATAAAAATAGAATATCTATTTTTTCAAAATTGACAATAAAATTCCTCTTTAATTATCAATTTCTTAATCGAAATTTAAGAAAAAACAAAAGATGGAAAAGTAGTGTCTGTTTTTTAAAAAAATCATAAAAAAAGGGAATCAAAAAATTGATTCCCTTAAATATCTTATATCACAAGTAATAAAAAATTACTCTTCAGTTGAAGTTTCTGTATCCGTTGCTGTTTCCGTAGTATTAGCAGCAGTTGATTTCTTACTTCCTCTTCTTCTTGTTTTCTTAGCCGCTGATTTAGAATTGCTACTATAAACTTCATTAAAGTCTACGAATTCAATCATTGCCATTTCTGCACCATCACCTTTTCTAAATCCAGTACGAATAACTCTTAAATAACCACCAGGTCTGTCGAATATTTTTTCGCCAATAACATCAAATAACTCTTGAACAGCTACTTTGTCTTGTAAGTAAGAAAATATAACTCTTCTTGAGTGTGTTGTATTTGTCTTAGCTTTAGTAACTAAAGGTTCTAGGTGTTTTCTTAAAGCTTTAGCTTTAGCCAAAGTTGTAAAAATACGTTTGTGCGTAATCAAAGCAATAGATAGGTTTGCTAATAATGCACGTCTGTGACCTTTTTGACGTTTGAGGTGGTTGAATTTTTTACCGTGTCTCATGATTTATATGTTTAACTCCATAGCACTGGACTATTCAAAACGAATTATCAACAGTTACTATAATTATAAAATAAATTTATTCTTCGTCTAACTTATACTTAGAAATGTCCATTCCAAAAGTTAGTCCTTTTTCTTGAAGTAATTCTTCAATTTCTACTAATGATTTCTTACCAAAGTTTCTGAACTTTAATAATTCATGCGTATCAAACTTAACCATTTCTGCTAAAGAGTTAATCTTAGCAGCTTTCAAACAGTTATAAGCTCTAACAGATAAGTCTAAATCCTCTAAAGAAGTTTTCAGTAACTTTCTCATATGAAGTATATGCTCATCTACTATGTTTTCTTCAGTAGATACTTCAGTATCGAAGGTAATATTTTCGTCAGTAATAAGCATTAGGTGACGAATCATAATTCTAGAAGCTTCTTTTACTGCGTCTTCTGGATGAATTGTACCATCAGTGGTTACTTCGATAGTCAACTTCTCGTAATCTGTTTTTTGTTCAACACGAGTGTTTTCTACTTTGTATGCAACATTTTTGATGGGAGTATAGATAGCATCTACAGGAATAACGCCAATAGAAGCATCTTTTGGTAAATTCTCATCAGCAGGTTGGTATCCTCTTCCTTTTGAAATTGTTAACTCTAATTCTAAAGTTACAGAAGAGTCCATTGTACATAATAACAAATCAGGATTCATTATTTTGAATACATTGGTACTATCTTCAATATCACCGGCAGTAAAAGTATCTTGACCAGAAATAGTAAGATAGATTTTTTCTGAAGTGAAGTCATCGTCTTCGATAAGAGGTTTTAATCGAACTTGTTTTAAATTTAAAACAATATCGATAACATCTTCAACTACCCCTTTGATAGTAGAGAACTCATGATCAATACCAGCAAAGCGTACTGCAGAAATGGCATAACCATCTAACGAAGAAAGAAGTATTCTTCTAAGAGAATTACCTATTGTTTGACCAAAGCCTGGTTCAAGTGGTTTGAACTCAAGGGTTCCTTCAAAATCAGTTGCTTTTTGTAAAACGATTTTATCTGGAGTTTGAAAATTTAATATACTCATATTGAAAATGAATGATTAATGTGAAGGGATAAGAACAATATGAAGAAAGCCAGAAGTATAAAAAATACTTCTGACTGACATTATGTTATTTTGAATACAACTCAACAATAAGTTGTTCGTTAATTTTTTCTGGGATAGCTTCCTTTTCAGGAAAGTCTAAGAAAGTAGCTTCCATTTTTTCAGAATTCCATTCTAACCAAGAGAACTTTCTAGCTTCGTTTCTTCTTCCAGCTATAGAATCTGTAATAGCAATTAAAGCTCTAGATTTATTACGAACACTCACTACATCTCCAACTTTCAAACTAACTGAAGGGATATTAGTTAATACACCATTAACCAAAATGTGTTTGTGAGTTACTAATTGTCTTGCTGCTCTTCTCGTAGGAGCAATTCCTAGACGAAAAACTACATTATCCAATCTAGCTTCTAATAATTGTAATAAAACTTCACCAGTAACACCTTTAGCTCTTGACGCTTTGTCGAATAAGTTTCTGAATTGTCTTTCTAACAATCCATAAGTGTATTTGGCTTTCTGTTTTTCATTAAGCTGAATAGCATAATCAGAACGTTGTTTTCTCTTACGAGTTACACCATGTTGTCCTGGAGCGTATTTTTTCTTTTCAAATGCTTTGCTTGCAGCGGTTCCTGTTCCAGCAAAAATTTGTTCTCCAATAGCTCTTGACCTTTTCGTCTTAGGACCAGTATATCTAGCCATTATATATAATTATAATATTTTAAAAAAATTAAACTCTTCTCTTTTTTGGAGGTCTACATCCATTATGAGGAATAGGAGTAGTATCCGTTATTTTGATAACTTTGATACCAGCACCGTCAACACCTCTTATAGCAGCTTCTCTTCCAGACCCTGGGCCTTTAACAAAAACTTGACAAGCTTTCATTCCTGCTGCATGAGCAACCTCAGCTGCTTTTGAAGCAGCGATTTGTGCTGCGTATGGAGTATTCTTTTTAGAACCTCTAAAGCCTTCTTTACCAGCAGAACCCCAAGAAATCACATCACCTGCTTTATTGGTGATAGAGATGATAATGTTGTTAAAACTAGCGTGTACATATACGTGACCTTCAGCTTCAACGCGTATGCTTTTCTTTTTTACTTTCTTATTAACTTTTGCCATCACTTATTATTTAGTAGCTTTTTTCTTATTTGCAACTGTTTTCTTCTTACCCTTTCTAGTTCGAGCATTTGTTTGAGTTCTTTGTCCTCTCAAAGGTAAACCTCTTCTGTGACGTAGTCCTCTATAACAAGCGATATCCATTAAACGCTTAATATTAGTTTGAACTTCAGACCTCAATTCACCCTCAACTTTAAATTCGTTTTGGATGTAAACAGAAATAGCTTTCACATTTTCGTCATTCCATTCATTAACTTTGATATTTTTATCAATATCTAATTCGTCAAGAATATCAGCAGAACGAGAAAGTCCAATGCCATAAATGTAGGTAAGTGCGATAACGCCTCTTTTATTTCTTGGTAAATCTACACCAGCGATTCGTGCCATTTTATTAAATTTTATATTTTATGATCACCCTTGACGTTGCTTAAACTTAGGGTTCTTTTTGTTAATGATATAAACCTTACCTTTACGACGAACTATCTTGCAATCTTGAGATCGCTTCTTGACAGATGCTGTCACTTTCATAATATATGATTTTAGTTATCTAGAATAGAGAGAAACTCTCTTTATTTTCTAACTTTATTACTAAACAGTTACTTGAAACGAAATGTAATTCTTCCTCTTGATAAATCATAGGGAGACATTTCTACTGAAACTCTATCACCAGGCAAGATACGAATATAATTCTGTCTCATTTTTCCTGATATAGTGGCAATGATTAAATGTTCATTTTCGAGTTTAACTCTAAAAGTTGCGTTCGAAAGTGCTTCTTCTACCACACCGTCTTGTTTTATAAGTCCTTGTTTAGCCATAATATAAATTGGAGTGCAAATTTACACTTTATTATTTAAAATTTCAAATTTAATTTCAGTTATTGACGTCTAGTACAGGTTTTAGGTTTGGATTTTTGCTAATCGCAGCCTCTACTCTACCATGATCGGACAAAATATCAGGCCCATTAGCTGTTACAGCTATAGAATGCTCGAAATGAGCAGATGGTAATTTGTCTTTAGTCACTATAGTCCAACCATCTTTTGCCTGTCTAACATCCCTTCTTCCCATATTTACCATTGGTTCAATTGCTATAACTAAACCTTCTTTAATTTTGGGTCCACTGCCTCTTCTTCCGTAATTCGGCACTTCTGGTGGTTCATGTAATTTTTTCCCTAAGCCATGACCAACAAGCTCTCTTACTATTGAGTAATCATGATCCTTTTCACAGAAATGTTGAATGGCGTGAGAAATATCCCCGATTCTATTATTTACTTTAGCTTCCATAATACCTAACCTTAATGATTCTTTAGTTACAGAAAGTAACCTCATTGTTTCAGGTTTAACATCACCTATTGCGAATGTATATGCGGCATCTCCATAAAATTCATTCATTATAGTTCCGCAATCAATAGAAACGATATCTCCATCTTTAAATTCATCTTTAGTGGGAATGCCATGAACAATACCTTCGTTCCTGGAAATACAAAGTGTACCAGGAAAGCCATATAGCCCTTTAAACCCTGGGACAGCACCGTTATCACGAATTAATTGTTCTGCTTTTGCATCAATTTCATTACCAGTAATTCCAGGTTTTAATGTTTCGCCTATCATAGCAAGAACATCACAAACCAGTAAGCAACTCTTTCGCAATAGTTCTATCTCCTCAGGAGTTTTGTAAATAACTTTTTTGGTAAAACCCATCTAATAACAAAAATATATTAATGAAGAAAGGCTGACCACATTTAAAATGTAAATCAGCCTAAAATATTTTATCAATTAAGTGCTAATTAAAAATCAGCCCCAATTTGTTGTAATCTTCCGCTAGATCTTCCTTGCATCTTTCCTGACTTAGTTAAGCCATCATACTTTTGCATTAACAAGTAAGTATCTATCTGTTGTAAAGTGTCTAATACAACACCTACTAAAATCAATAATGATGTACCTCCAAAGAATAATGCGAATGCTGTATTTACACCAAATGCTACTGCAAATGCTGGGAATATTGATATCAATCCTAAAAATATTGAACCTGGCAAGGTGATTCGTGTAGTAATTGTATCAATAAAGTCCGCTGTATTTTGTCCAGGTTGAACACCTGGTATAAATGCATTTTGTCTTTTCAAATACTCAGCATATTGTTGAGGATTTACAACTAGTGCAGTATATACATAAGTAAAACCTACAACTAACACAAAGTACAATACATTATATAGTGGAGATGTAAAATCATTCAAAGCATTGATAATTCCTCCTCCTGTCATTTCTCCAGTAGTAGAGTCAGTAAAAAACCACTGAGCTACCGTTGCAGGTAAAAACATAATTGCTTGAGCAAATATAATTGGCATTACACCAGCTGCATTTACTTTAATAGGAATTGTTTTTTCCTGTGGTTGCATAGCTTCAGAAGAGGCACCTCTACCTCTAGCAGCAATATGTTTTGCATATTGCACAGGAATATGTCTAACTCCCTGTACAATTAGAATACTAGCCATTATTACTAAGAATAAAAGAACCATTTCTATAACAAAGAATATTGGATTATTACTAAACTGCAACAGGAACTCTGAAGCGAATGCTTGTGGCAAAGCCGCAATGATACCTACCATAATAAGTAAAGAAACACCATTACCTATACCATTATCCGTAATTCTTTCACCTAACCACATAGCAAATATAGTACCTGTAGAAAGAATGATTATGTTTGCGAAATAAAACAATTCTATACTAACCGCTGCAGAAACTGCGTTTTGAGCGTAAATATAAGTCAAATAACCTCCACCTTGAACTAATGTAATAGCTAGGGTTAAAAAACGAGTAATTTGATTAATCTTCTTTCTACCAGACTCTCCTTCTTGTTGTTGAAGTTTCTGAAAATAAGGTACGGCATACCCCATTAATTGAATAATAATCGATGCAGTAATATAAGGCATTACACCAAGAGCAAATACTGCCGCATTATTAAATGCGCCTCCAGTAAAGACATTGATTAAACCAAGTAAATCATTACTTGATCCATCTCCTACTGCATTTTTCAATGCTACAGGGTCTACTCCAGGTAAAAGGACATAAGATCCAAACCTAAATATTAATAAAATCAAGAGAGTATAAAGGATACGATCTCTCAATTCCTTTATACTCCAGATATTTTGTAGGGTACTAATAAAATTTTTCATTGGTAATGATTTCTTAAATGATGTTTACAGAGCCACCTTTAGCCTGAATAGATTCTTGTGCTGATTTAGAAACAGCATGTGCTGATATTACTAACGCTTTTGTTAGTTCTCCAGTTCCCAAAATCTTAACTTTATCATTCTTTCTTACGATACCATTAGCTATAAATGTTTCCAAAGAAAGCTCATTTGTTCCAAGTTTTTCACTAATTTCTACCAAACGGTCTAAATTAAGGGGAACAAAAGTTACTTTATTAGGGTTTTTGAACCCTCTTTTTGGAAGACGCATTTGAAGAGGCATTTGACCACCTTCGAATGCACGCTTGCTTTTATAACCTGATCTAGATTTAGCACCTTTATGACCTCTAGTAGAAGTACCACCTCTTCCAGAACCTTGACCTCTAGCTATACGCTTTTTTCCTTTAACTGAACCTGCAGCAGGTTTTAAATTATGAAGTTGCATCTTTTTAACTTATTTCTTAGGTTAATTGTACATAAGTACAAATAAGCAATGATATTATATTGTTTCAAAAGTAACCAAGTGAGATACTTTCTTAATCATACCCATGATTTGAGGAGTAGCCTCTTTTTCAACAGTATGATTCATTCTCCTTAATCCAAGAGCTTTGATTGTTTCTTTTTGGTCAGATGGACGCTTAATTAAACTTCTCACCTGCGTAATTCTTACTTTTCCCATTTTAAAGGATTTAATTCAATTTAACTGCAATAGCTTTTACAATTGGTTACCCTTTAAAAAGAGTCTCCATACTAATTTTTCTTTCTCTAGAAACCATTAAAGGAGTTCTTAATTTAGAAAGACCATTTATAGTAGCTTTAACTACGTTATGTGGGTTTGATGACCCTTGAGATTTAGCAAGTACGTTTTGAACACCTACAATTTCCAAGACTGCTCTCATTGCACCACCTGCAATTACTCCAGTACCATCAGAAGCTGGTTTCATAAATACTTTTCCTGCTCCGAACTTTCCTTTAACTTCATGAGGAATAGTACCGTTCAAGATAGGAACTTTAACTATATTCTTTTTAGCATCATCTACAGCTTTAGAAATAGCTTCAGATACATCTCTAGCTTTTCCTAAACCGTGACCAACACTACCGTTACCATCACCTACTACCACTACAGCAGCGAAACTAAAGGTACGACCACCTTTTGTAACTTTTGCAACACGATTCAACGAAACTAATTTTTCTTTCAAATCAGTTTCAGACGCTTTTACTCTATTTTGTGAATTCCTTGCCATTACAGTTTATAATTTAAAATTTAAGACCACCTTCTCTTGCACCTTCAGCCAAAGCTTTGATACGACCATGATAAAGGTAACCACTACGATCAAATACTACAGAAGAAATATTGTTAGCTAAAGCTTTTTCAGCCAATAATTTCCCTACTTTATTAGCAGCATCTGTTTTATTCTCAGCACTTGATGTCAAAGATGTTGAAGAAACAGACATAATAGTAACACCTGTAGTGTCATCGATTAACTGTGCGTAGATTTCTTTATTGCTACGAAAAACAGAAATACGAGGTCTTTCAGTTGAACCATTAATTTTTTTTCTGATTCTATATTGTATTCTTTGTCTTCTTTGTTCTTTCTTGAGAGCCATTTTAATGATATTTATTATTTTTTAGCTGACTTTCCTTCTTTCGTACGAATTTGTTCTCCTACGAAACGGATACCTTTTCCTTTATATGGTTCAGGTTTTCTAAGAGCTTTAATTTTTGCTGCTACTTCACCTACTAGTTGTTTATCAATACTAGTCAAATTGATTCTTGGTTGTTTTCCTTTTTCAGTAACTGTTTCCAATTTTACTTCTTCAGGAATAACAAACATAATAGGGTGAGAGTAACCTAAGGCTAATTCTAACAATTGACCTTTGTTTGATGCTCTAAAACCTACACCGTGCAATTCTAAAGATAAAGTATAACCTTCAGTAACACCTTGAACCATGTTATTGATAAGAGAACGGTACAAACCATGAATGGCTCTGTGTCTCTTTTGATCTGTAGGTCTTTCAACAGTCAACGATCCATCTTCAATCTTAACAGTAAGATCACTATCAACTGCTTGATTAAGAGTTCCTAACTTTCCTTTTACTGTAACAACATTACTGTCTGAAACTTTAACCTCAACGCCACTTGGAAGGGCAACTGGATTCTTTCCTATTCTGGACATTATTAAAAGAATTTCTCAGTTAAAAATAACTGATTCGTTATTAATATTAATATACGTAGCAAATTAACTCGCCTCCCACTTTCTTCTCACGTGCTTGTTTGTCAGTCATTACTCCTTGAGAAGTTGATACGATACAAACACCTAATCCGTTTATTATTCTAGGAACATCTTTAGAACCAGAGTACTTACGTAATCCTGGTTTTGATACTCTTCCTAATTCTCGGATGACAGGTTTTTTTGTTAATTTGTCATATTTCAATGCGATATGAATCACATTAAAATTCTTTTCATCAACATCAAATTTATATTTCAAAATAAAACCTTGAGTATAAAGAATTTCTGTTATTGATTTCTTAAGCTTAGAAGAAGGGATAGTCACAGTTCTATGACCAGCCATTTGTGCATTTCTAATTCTAGTAAGATAATCTGCTATTGGATCTGATAAAGCCATTTTCTAAATTTTGAGTGTATTACCAACTTGCTTTTGTAATGCCTGGTATTTTACCATTTAATGCCATCAATCTAAATGTAACCCTTGAGACACCGAAGTTTCTCATATATCCTTTAGGTCTACCTGTCAATTGACAACGATTATGCAATCTAACTTTAGAAGAGTTTTTGGGCAATTTATCTAACTCATCCCAATTACCTTCTGCTTTCAACTTTGCTCTTAACTCAGCATGCTTAGCGACTAATTTTTGTCGTTTTACTTCACGAGCAATCAAAGATTTCTTAGCCATGATTAATTATTTTTATTCTTAAACGGAAGACCAAGACCAGTAAGCAAAGATTTTGCTTCATTATCTGTATTGGCAGTTGTAACGAAAGTGATATCCATACCAGTAATTTTATTTACCTTATCGATGTCTATCTCTGGAAAGATGATATGTTCAGTTATACCGAAAGTATAATTTCCTCTACCATCAAAACTTTTATCATTGATACCTCTAAAGTCACGAACTCTAGGTAAAGCAACTGTTATCAATCTGTCTAAGAATTCATACATTCTTACACCTCTAAGTGTTACTCTAGCACCAATAACCATTTCTTCTCTCAGTTTGAAATTAGATATAGATTTTCTTGCTTTAGTAGGAACAGCTTTTTGACCAGCAATGATCGTAAGTTCTTTCAATGCGTTTTCAACTAATTTTTTATCAGCTGTTGCAGCACCTATACCTTGGTTAATGCAGATTTTTTCCAATTTAGGAACTTGCATTACTGTTGAGTATTGGAATTCTTCCATCAACTTACTCGCTACTTCTTCAGTATATTTCTTTTTTAATCTTGGTAACATGTTTATATAATTTCTCCAGATTTTTTAGAATAACGGACAATCTTTCCGTCAACAACTTTCCTTCCTACTCTTGTAGGTGTATTGCTTTTAGGATCTACCAACATAACGTTAGAAATGTGAATAGGTAGAGCCTTATCGATGATTCCTCCTTGAGATTCTTGAGTAGGCTTAACATGCTTTTTACGAATATTAACTCCCTCAACAATAATTTTAGATTTAGTAGTGAATACTTCTAAAATTGTACCCGTTGTACCTTTTGAATCACCATTGATGACTTTTACTAAGTCACCTTTTTTTAATTTCAATTTTGCCATGATTGCAATATAATTTATAGCACCTCAGGAGCTAATGAAACAATTCTCATATAATCAGCATCTCTAAGCTCTCTTGCTACAGGGCCAAAAATACGAGTTCCTCTAGGTTCATCGTTAGCAGTTAAAAGAACAACTGCATTATCATCAAACCGAATATAAGAACCATCTTTTCTACGGATAGCTTTTTTAGTTCTTACAATTACAGCTTTAGTCACTGTTCCTTTCTTGATTCCACCTGGAGAAGAATCTTTTATGGTAACAACAATAGTATCACCTATGCTAGCATATCTTCTTTTGGTACCACCCAAAACTCTAATACATAAAACCTCTTTGGCACCACTGTTGTCTGCTACTTTCAGCCTAGATTCTTGTTGTATCATTTCTATACAAATTTAAATAATTGATAAATTTACTTCGCTTTTTCAAGAACCTCAACAAGTCTCCATCTTTTGCGCTTGCTTAAAGGTCTAGTTGACATGATAGTTATCTTGTCACCTGCATTACACTCATTCTTTTCATCATGAGCAACGAATTTTTTTGTTTTCTTAACAAACTTACCATAAATGGGGTGTTTGATTTTCTTTTCAACCAATACAGTTATAGTCTTATCCATAGCTGCACTTGACACAACACCTGTTATAGTTCTTCGTAAATTTCTTTCGTTCGCCATTATCTATGTCTTTATAATGCTATTTATTATTGTTTCGTCGTCTTGATCTCTTTTTAGATCTGCTAGCCAACTCCTCAGCTGACATAGATTCTATTTCGCGACGTCTTATTTCTGTATTAATCTGAGCAATTGAACGACGAGTAGATCTTAATTGTAAAGGATTCTCAATACCTTTAATACTATGATCGAATTTCATCTTTTTATACTCTTCGGAAGTTTTCACTAGTTCCTCATTTAGTTCTTCAACAGAGAGACTTTTTAATTCCGTATATCTTTCGGATGCCATTTCTAACAAATTTTTTAAAATTAATAATCAGGTCTTCTGACAAACTTAGTCAATACCGGCAACTTTTGAGCAGCTAAACGTAAAGCTTCTTTTGCTATTTCTTCAGGAACACCGTCCATTTCGAAAAGAACTCTACCTGGTTTGATTGGACAAACCCAATGATCTAATGCTCCTTTACCTTTACCCATCCTTACCTCTAATGGTTTGGCAGTAATAGGTTTGTCTGGGAATATTCGTATCCAAACTTTACCCTCTCTCTTCATGTAACGGGTCATAGCAATACGAGCAGATTCTATTTGTCTATTTGTTATACGACCTCCTGTTGTGGCTTTCAAACCAAATGAACCAAATGATACGTTAGTGCCTTTATAAGCAAGACCGTTGTAACGCATCTTCTGCTGCTTTCTATATTTCGTCCGTTTAGGCTGTAACATTATAAATTTTATTTACTATGTTAATAATTTTATTCTAAAAGTGGCACAAAGATAATAATTTTGACAAGAAAGTCCAATTATTTTTCAATGCTTATTTTCTTCTGCTTCCACCACGGTTTCCTCCACGTCCACCACGGTTTCCTCCACGTCCACCTCTTCCTGAATCTTCAACTACTGTCAATGATAAGTCTCTTTTTCCTAGAACCTCACCTTTACAGATCCAAGTTTTGATACCAATTTTTCCGTATACAGTATTAGCTTCTGTCAAAGAATAGTCAATGTCGGCTCTGAAAGTATGTAAAGGCGTTCTTCCTTCTTTATACTCTTCAGTTCTAGCCATATCAGCACCATTCAGTCTACCCGCTATCCTTACTTTTATACCTTCAGCATTACCTCTCATTGTGTTCTGAATAGCCATTTTAATAGCTCTTCTGTAGTTAACACGTGATTCAATTTGCTTAGCGATTGATTCTCCAACAATAGTAGCATCAGTCTCAGGCTTGCGAATCTCAACGATATTAATCTGAACTTCTTTTTTAGTAAGTTTCTTGATTTCTTCTTTTATCTTATCTACCTCTTGACCACCTTTTCCGATAATGATACCAGGACGTGAAGTCTTAATAGTGATAGTGATTCTTTTAATTGATCTCTCAATAACTATTTGAGCAATACCTCCTTTAGGTACACGAGCTCTAAGGTAATTTCTGATTTTCTCATCCTCAACGACTTTATCTGCAAAATCTTTGCCTCCATACCAGTTGGATTCCCATCCTCTGATTATTCCTAGTCTATTACCTATTGGATTTGTCTTTTGCCCCATGAGAAAGCGTATATTATTTTGTTAAGATTATTATTCCTCTTCGTTACTTACATTCAATGGAACAGTATTTTCTACCACCAATGTAACGTGATTAGTTCTTTTTCTAACTCTATGTCCACGACCGTGAGGTGCAGGTCTAAGTCTTTTCAAGAATGAACCATCTCCTACATAAATCGTTTTGACTACTAAATCAAAATCTTCAGCATTATGTTCCATATCTAATTTGTATTGCCAATTGGCAATAGCAGAAAAAAGTAATTTCTCTAACCATTCGGAAGATTCACGCTTTGTGAACTTCAAAATACTAAGTGCTTCGTTTACTTTTTTGCCTCGAATATTATCCGCTACCATTCTCATTTTACGAGCTGACATTGGACAATTTTTAAGTTTAGCTGTTGCTTCCATCTTCTAAGGATGATTATATATTATTTAGAATATGCTATCTATTATTTCTTCTTATTCGCTCCATGTCCTCTGTAAGAACGAGTTGGAGAGAATTCACCAAGTTTGTGTCCTACCATGTTTTCTGTAACAAAAACAGGAACAAATGTTTTACCATTATGAACAGCAATTGTCAAGCCTACCATATCAGGAATAATCATTGAAGACCTTGACCAAGTCTTGATAACTGTTTTCTTAGTAGATTCTTTAGCTTTTACAATTTTCTCTTGAAGCTTGTAAAATACGTATGGTCCTTTTTTTAGTGATCTAGCCATTGTAATTCAATTAATTATTCTTAGTCTTTCTTCTTTTAATGATAAGTCTGTTAGAGTATTTCTTAGTATTTCTAGTTTTTTCACCCTTAGCCATTTGACCATTTCTTGATCTTGGATGTCCACCAGAAGCACGTCCTTCACCACCACCCATCGGGTGATCTACAGGGTTCATTGCTACACCTCTTACTCTCGGTCTTCTTCCTAACCATCTAGTTCTACCTGCTTTACCAGATACTACTAATGAGTGATCGGGGTTAGAAGTAGTACCCATTGTTGCTCTACAAGTATGTAAGATTCTTCGAACCTCACTTGAAGGCATTTTGATGATACAATATTTTCCTTCTCTACCTGTAAGAACAGCATAAGTACCTGCACTTCTTGCTACTGCAGCACCTTGACCAGGACGCATTTCAATAGCATGAATAGTACTACCAGTTGGAATATCACTTAAAAATAAAGTGTTCCCTGTATCTGGAGTTGCATTCTTACCCGACATTAATATATCACCAACTTTAATCCCATTAGGAGCAATGATATATGATTTCACACCGTCAGTATATTCCAAAAGTGCAATAAATGCAGATCTATTTGGATCATACTCTATCGATTTTACAGTAGCTTCGATACCATCTCTGTTACGTTTAAAATCAATAATACGATATTTTCTTTTATGACCACCACCCATTTGGCGCATAGTCATTTTACCTTTATTATTTCTACCACCACTTCTTTTAAGTGGAGCAACTAATGTTTTTTCAGGTCCTTTTGCTCCTGAGAGTTGAGAAAAAGTATTTCCCAATTTAAATCTGGTACCTGGAGTTGTTGGTTTAAACTTCTTAACTGGCATTTTTTCAGTATTGAATGTTTAATAAAACTTATTTACAATTCGTCGAAAAGATCAATTACTTCTGAATCAGCTAACTTAACCATAGCTTTTTTATAAGCAGATTTGGTTCCTTTAACTAATCCTCTTTTCGTGTTTTTGGTTTTCACTTTACCTGGTACAATTAATGTACGAACAGCTTCTACCTTAACATTATAAATTCTTTCGATTTCTTTTTTTACCTCGATTCTATTGCAACTTCTATCTACAACAAAAGTATAAACATTATCGTTAGATAATTTTTCTGATTTATCAGAAAGAATTGGTTTTATGATTATATTCTTTGACATCTCTAGAGAGCTTTTGAATTACCTATTATTAAAAAAATAGTATTAACTATTCTTTTCAATTAAATTTTTAACAGCTGACTCAGATATAATTAACTTCTGAGCATCAACGATACCATAGGTATTTGCATTCTGTATTGTCATTACCTTTGAAGTAGCTAAATTACGACAAGATAAATAAACATTTGCATTATGCTCACCCGTTAAATGTAACGTTTTTATACCATTAACTCCTAAGCTAGTTAAAAAAGAATTATATTCTTTAGTTTTCGGAGTATCAAAAGAAAAATCCTCTACCACAATACAAGATTGTGTTGATAGTTTATGAGAATAAGCTGAATTTCTAGCTAATTGCTTAACTTTTTTATTCACTTTTTGAGAATATGTTCTTGGTCTAGGACCGAAAACTCTACCTCCCCCTCTAAACAAAGGATTTTTAATATCACCAGCACGAGCTCCACCCGTACCTTTTTGTCTTTTTATTTTACGCGTTGACCCTTTAACTGCATTTCTTTCTTTAGCAGCGTGAGTTCCTTGACGTCTAGCTGCCATATGAGCTTTGATATCAAGATATACAGCATGCTCGTTTGGTTCAACTCCGAATACTGATGCAGGTAATTCTACTTGACGACCTGTACTTTCTCCGTTCTTATTTAAAATATCAACTTTCATTGTTCATATTATTTTTCAACGATAACAATAGACCCTTTATGACCAGGAATCGCTCCTTTTACTAATAAGATATTCTTCTCAGAGAATACTTTAATTACTTTCAAGTTTTTGATCTTAACGCGATCACCACCTGTTCTACCTGCCATTCTCATACCTTTAAATACTTTTGCAGGATAAGAAGCAGCACCGATTGAACCCGGAGCACGTTGTCTATTGTGCTGACCATGCGTTGCATCACCAACACCAGCAAAACCGTGACGTTTTACAACACCTTGAAAACCTTTACCTTTTGATGTACCAACTACGCTAATAGTGTCTCCTTCTTTGAAGATTTCATCAACACTAATAGTATCGCCAACTGATTTTTCTACACTTTCTCCTTCAGCAGCTATTAACTGACTAAAATCGAAGTTTCTGAATTCGACAACATCCGCCTTAGCACCCGCATTTGCTTTCGAAAAGTGACCCATCATTGCTTTAGATGTGTTCTTTTCTTTCGCATCACCAAAAGCCAACTGCAATGCATCATACCCATCTTTACTCTCACGAGTTTTAACTTGAGTAATTACATTAGGGCCAGCTTCAATGACCGTACAAGCAACATACTTACCAGTATTATCGTAAACACTGGTCATACCTATTTTTTTACCTAATAGTCCGTTCACAACTACAGTATTTTATTAAAATATCGAAAAAACTCGATAAATTGTTAATAATTAAATGGTCCTTACAAAATCAATAAATCTACCCAATTAAGAATATGATAAATCAAAATCATAGGAATAAAAAATGGAAGCTAAAATTTTAGAAACTACGTCAATTTAACTTGAATATCCACACCACTTGGAAGCTCTAACTTAGAAAGAGCATCAACTGTTTTTGGCGTTGGCGTATAAATCTCTATCAATCGCTTATGTGTACGCAACTGGAACTGCTCACGAGATTTCTTATTGACGTGCGGAGACCGCAATACAGTGAAGATTTTTTTCTCAGTTGGCAGCGGAATCGGACCAGCTACGACAGCACCACTATTTCGGACCGTCTTTATAATTTTCTCCGTAGATTTATCTACTAAATTGTGATCGTATGCACGGAGCTTAATTCTGATTTTTTGATTCATGACCTTTATTTCAAACTTAATAAACAACTATTTGATTAAGGAGTTGCAAATATACGACTAGTAGTCCAAATTTGCAACTCTTTAACAATTTATTTTAAACATTTAATTCACCTTTCGCCTTAGCGATAACTTCTTTTGCAATTCCGTTCGGAGCAGCAGCATAATGAGAGAATTCCATCGTAGAAGATGCTCTACCTGATGTAATTGTTCTCAAGTCTGTTACATATCCAAACATAGCTGACAATGGCACATCTGCTTTAATAGAAACAGCACCTCCCATTCTAGTATCTTGTCCTTTAGGAAGTCCTCTTCTTCTATTCAAATCACCAATAACGTTACCTACATATTCTTCTGGCGTAATAACCTCTAATTTCATAATTGGCTCAAGAAGTACAGGTTTAGCAGCATTTGCAGCAGCCTTAAATCCTTCTTTAGCACAAAGTTCGAAAGCAATAGGCTTTGAATCCACACTATGCATAGATCCATCAAATACTCTAACTTTCATAGAGTCAATTTTGTATCCTGCAAGAACACCATTGTTCATCATTGATACAAAACCATCTTTGATTGGTTTAACATAGTTTTTGTCAATAGAACCACCAACAATTGCCCATTCAAACTGAAGTTTCGTCTTTCCGTTTTTGAAATCGTCACTTTCTAAGAATTCTTCATCAGCAGGTCCTAATTCAAATTCCATGTCTGCAAATAGACCAGAACCACCTGATTGCTTCTTAAGTTTTTCTCTATGAGTAACTGTTGCCATCAATGCTTCTTTGTAAGAAACTTGAGGTTCACCTTGATTACATTCTACTTTAAATTCTCTTTTCAATCTATCGATGATAATATCCAAATGTAACTCTCCCATTCCTGAGATAATTGTTTGGTTGTTATCTTCGTCAAATCTTACTTTGAAAGTTGGATCTTCTTCAGCTAACTTCGCTAAAGACATACCCAATCTATCACTATCTTTTTGAGAAATTGGCTCAATAGCGATACCAATTACTGGCTCTGGGAAAATCATTGATTCCAATACAATTGGATGACCAACCTCGCAAAGCGTATCTCCTGTTTTAATATCTTTAAAACCTACTGCAGCAGCAATATCTCCAGCCTCTACTCTATCAATTGCTTGTTGCTTATTAGCATGCATTTGATACAATCTTGAGATTCTTTCTTTATTACCAGATCTTGTATTTCTAATATAAGAACCTGCATCCAAAGCACCTGAGTAACATCTAAAGAATGCTAAACGACCTACGAAAGGATCCGTAGCAATTTTAAATGCTAAAGCTGCGAATGGATCGTCAACAGTTGGTTTTCTAATAATTTCTTCTTCAGTATCAGGGTGAGTTCCTTTAATACCTGGAACATCAACTGGTGCTGGCAAGTAAGAACATACTGCATCTAATACAGCTTGAACTCCTTTGTTTTTAAATGCAGAACCACAGAAGAAAGGATTGATTTTCATATCAATTACAGCAGCACGTATTGCAGCCATAATCTCATCAGCAGAAATAGAATCTGGATCTTCGAAGAATTTCTCCATCAAAGTCTCATCATAATCAGCTACTTCTTCTAATAATTTCTCTCTATATTCTAATACTGTATCTTTTAGATCTTCAGGAATTGGAATTTCTTTATAAGTCATACCATAATCCTCCACATTCCATACGATAGCTTTGTTAGTGATCAAATCAACCACACCTTCAAAGTCATCTTCAGCTCCGATAGGAACTTGCATTGGAACAGGATTAGCTCCTAACATTTCTCTAGCTTGGTTACAAACATTAAAGAAATCAGCTCCTTGACGGTCCATTTTATTAACGAAACACATTCTAGGAACATTATAATTATCAGCTAGTCTCCAGTTAGTTTCAGATTGAGGCTCAACACCATCAACTGCACTAAACAAGAATACTAAACCATCTAATACTCTTAATGAACGGTTTACCTCAACTGTAAAATCAACGTGACCTGGAGTATCGATAATGTTAATTGCATAATCATTATCTTGCCAGTTCCAAGTTGTAGCAGTCGCAGCAGAAGTAATTGTGATACCTCTTTCTTGCTCTTGCTCCATCCAATCCATAGTTGCAGCACCATCATGTACCTCTCCTATTTGATGAGAAATACCAGTATAAAATAAAATACGCTCAGTCGTCGTAGTTTTACCTGCATCAATATGTGCAGCAATACCTATGTTTCTGGTATATTTTAAATCCTTTGCCATTTTAATAATAAAATTATATTAATTAAGGAATGTAATTAAACTTTGAAATGAGCAAATGCTCTATTAGATTCTGCCATTTTGTGAGTATCTTCTTTTCTCTTCACAGCAGCACCTTCTCCTTTGCTTGCAGCAAGTACTTCAGCAGCTAATTTCTCTGCCATTCCTTTGCCACTTCTTTGTCTTGCGAATTTAATCATCCATTTCATCCCGATACTAATCTTTCTCTTTGGACGAATTTCAGTAGGAATTTGAAAAGTAGCACCTCCTACTCTTTTACTTCTTACCTCAACAGCTGGAATTATATTATTCAACGCTTTCTTCCAAATCGCATGCTCCTCTTCTTCTTGATTCTTAGACTTTACAATATCCATTGCATCATAAAAAATCTTGAAAGATACAGTTTTCTTACCTCTCAACATTAAATTATTAACAAATTGTGTTACCAATGGATCTCCATATCTTGGATCTGGAGCGATTACTCTTAATTTCGGTTTTCTTTTTCGCATTTTTATTTAATATTAAACTGATTTGGCAAAATCTTTTTCAATTATTTCTTAGGTCGTTTAGCTCCATACTTAGATCTTGATGTTTTTCTATCTGCAACACCAAGTGTATCCATAGCACCACGTACTACAGTGTATCGAACTCCGGGTAAATCCTTCACCCTACCTCCACGTACAAGCACAATTGAATGCTCTTGAAGGTTGTGACCTTCACCTGGAATATAGGCGATTACCTCTAGACCGTTAGTTAAACGAACTTTTGCAACTTTTCTAAGTGCAGAGTTTGGTTTCTTAGGAGTAGTAGTGTAAACTCTTGTACATACACCTCTTTTTTGAGGGCATGAATTCAAAGCTCTTGACTTTGATTTCTCAACGATTTGCTTACGTCCTTTTCTTACTAATTGATTTATTGTAGGCATGTTTAATTATATTTTTTGCCAAAATTTTTATTTAAAATATTCTTAAAAAAACCTATATATTCGACACGGTTTTCCTAAGAAAGCACAAATATAGGTTTATTTAGTTCTAAAAGCCAATGGTTGAGCATATTTTTTCTACTTTGTTTCATATTATTTTATAATTTTTAAAAAATCCATCCTTAAAAAGTATTTTTTTCAGTTGTAAATCCTCTTTTATTGTAGCCTACTATTGTTTCATTAACTATATTAGTGTATTAATTATCCATTAATTCAACTCTATATATAATTATGAATATTGAAATTAGAAACGCCACTATTGACGATATAGAAGAAATTTGGAATATGGTTTACGCACTAGCTGTATTCGAAAATGACGAAAAACAAGTTATCACTTCTATCGAAAGCTATAAAGATGATTTTGCCAAAAATGCTTTTGAAGTAATTATAGCCTACGATAGTAACTCAAACGATATTTGTGGAATGATGCTTTTTTTCAATGCTTTCTCTACATGGAAAGGACGAATGGTTTATTTAGATGATTTTTTTGTAAAAGAAAAATATAGGCGACTAGGCGTAGGGCAACTTCTTTTTGATTATTTAATTAACATAGCCAAACAAAGAGATGCGAGTATGGTAAAATGGCAAGTCTTAGATTGGAATGAAAATGCTGTTCGTTTCTATGAAAAAAATAATGCTTTTATTGATAAAGATTGGTGGAATTGCGGCATTCGACTAAAATAAGGTAGCGTACAAAATCACCGTAGTAGAAGCTCTACTAAAAGATTAGGAATCAGCTTTTTCACATAAACGTTGTCGTTCAAAAGTCATATTAACGATAATGTAAATATTTTTTATTCAACTTCCAATACTTTTACAGAATTGGTGCGTCTCAATCAAAAACAATTACAAAACGAACAATACAACATGCTACAAGATCTTTTAAACTTTTCTTCTAAAAAAGATAGAAACGATTTTTTTATAGCCCTATTCGTCATCGCTTTATTTGGCGGGCTATTTTGGTATTTATCTGATGTCTCTAGTTTTACACAAAAAGAACTTCACCAATCAGCCATTCAGTCCCAAAAAGAAGGTACTAATAATTCATTAATAACAATGGATAGCATTAACGAGGAAGATACAATAGGTTCAGAGGCTGTTGCGGTAGACCTTGAATTTGATACTGAAAGTAGAACAGAAGCAAAATCAAAAGATATTATTGATTCTATTAATAGCCATTTCACATCAATTAAAGAAACTGAATCAACACCCTCAAAAGCCCCTATTAGTCTTAATGATGCCATTACTACAAAAGATAGCGATTCTGATGGTGTAATTGATAGCGAAGACGATTGTCCCAACCAAGCAGGAATTCGTCAGAACAATGGTTGCCCAGAAGAAATTATCGAACAGGAAATAATAACTGAAAGCACTGAGACTAATGGGTATGAAGAAGATATTGCTTTAGAAAATGAAGAGACTGAAACGAACTTGGAACCTGACAGTGACAATGATGGTGTTAGTGATAAATTAGACAAATGTCCCGACTTGTTCGGAATACCCGCAAATGGTGGTTGCCCAGAGAAAGAAGTAAACGAAAATGAAAGAGAGGCGTTAGAAAATCTCCAGAACATTCAATTTTACCATAATAGTGCGAGGATAAAAGGTGAATCAAAAACAATTATTGACAACCTTGTTTCAATGCTTAAAAAGTACCCTGATTATAAATTAAAAATAATTGGTCATACCGATAGTGATGGTGACGAAACTTTCAATATGAATTTATCAGAAAAAAGAGCTCGTTCTTGCTTTAGATATATACGATCTAAAGGAATAAATGGGGAACGAATTTCTTATGAAGGGCGAGGTGAGTCCGAACCAATAACAGAAAACGAAACGGTAGAGGGTAAAAATAAGAACAGACGTGTTCAGTTTATCCTTCATTAAACCCAATGCGTTCTATAATAAAAGTCTATTACTTACGTATTTATGTTTAGGTAATAGACTTTTTACGTTAAAACAACCTTCTTTTGAATTCTAAACACGCTCTACTTTTAATTCTAGGCATCCCAATTCTTACATTTTTACATTTAAAATGTACGACTAACGATATTCATACTGACATAAACCCTTTTTCCTCTCTTCCCTTTTTAAGCAAAAAATTTCAAAAAGATTCCGTTCTTTCTCAGGAGCTTCAAGTCAAGGTTTACAATAAATTAAATGACTATATAAAATGTCAATACCCTTTTTCTAAAGCTAACATTCGTTTGTTTTGGCATCCAGAAGATATAAAAAAGATACCGGCTCCTGGACTAACGTTACTAAACATATTAAGAGACAGGAATGAAGTGCAGAACCTAAATATAGATTGGGTACTAACAAAAGAAATAAGTGCCGTCCCATTAATCGTTGAGTTAGAACTAGATTTTTACAAAAAAGACGCTCCGCTAACAATTCTTCAAAAAATAAAATTGCCCATAGAAATTGATAGTTCTGAAATTTATTTCCGCTCTCCGCTTTTAATGAATATCGATAAATTAAACTGTACCAACACCGAAACTATTCGTTTTATTTATGATAGCACAATCACCCCCACCCCGTTTGCGATTAAACAAGCCGAATCATTTAACCAATTTATCTCTAATTTCTTTTTACAAAAAACGAAAAGCTTTGATTGTATTATTTCAAAAAATAAATACGATACCTATAAAAAACTGGGTTTCTATTCTTCTAATCAGATAGGAAGAACCGATGAAACGCATGGACTGGCTCACGCTATTAACAATATGATATTCTCTGGAAATGGTAGTGCTTTTTATCCTCACGAGATTGTTCACCTATACATTCCTGACAATACACATTATATATTCAACGAAGGGATGGCGACTTATTTCGGTGGAAGTCGAGGTCTTTCTACAGAGGAAGTCTTGAAATTTTTATATCAATGGAGCTTAGATAACCCTGATTTTGATTTTAGTCAACTTAACAACTATAAAGACCATAACACAAAAATAAACTTATCCTATGCGGTGGGTTGTCTCATCATAACAACTATTATGGAAGAATACCATACCCAAATGGTTAGAAATATTTTAGAAAAAGGAACTTCTTCTGACGATTTTTTTAAAACAACTAAATCTATTATCGGAATTCATAAAGAAAACTTTAATCATTTTGTAAGGTCTAAAGCAACGCTATACGGTTTTACCAATACATAACAATGAATAATTTTCTATCCCCGTTCCTTTAAAGTTTTATCTGCAGATTTCATTTCGGTAACGATTAATTCTAATCGTAATAAGTAATTTTTATTCATTATTCCAATTTTACAAATGAAACATATATCGACAATAATTAGTAAAACCATTATTACAAATTATTGAGAACCGTCATTTACCCATAGAGATTAATAAAAGTTAAATGGTATCTTCATCGTTATCAGAAATACTAAAGTTTTATAGAGAATCGATTTTATCGACTACTATCGAGTCTATTTTACTAAATCCTTATAAATCTAGCCAAACTGATATATACCAAAGCAAAATCGGAGGGGTTCCCTATTTGCCCAAGAACAAACCCTATCCTTTAGGAAAAAAACAGCAGCAATTGTTCTTTCTTTCTCAAATAAACTTTGCTGAATTACCCAACAATCACATATTTCCTAAACAAGGAATTTTACAATTTTTCATCAATGATGATTTATTGTACGGCAAGGGTGTTCTCGGAATACCTGAAACTAAAGACTTCAAAATCATATATCATCGAGAAGTAGAATCTGACCCCACTAAAGTCTGGAATGAAATAACATTTGTAAGAGAATTTAAAAACTTACCTCTAGTTTTTAACGAGGTTTTCGCACTTAACTTTGAAATACAAAAAGAAGTGATGCCTCCTAATCATCCTAAAATATCCGAATATATTAATGATTTAGAAATAGTTCGTCAAGTAAAAGGGTTAAGAAGGTGGCCCGATTGGTTAGAAATTAATGTTGGTATAGGCCACAAGCTTGGTGGCTACGCTAATTTTTTTCACGATTTCCCTCATCATGCAGGTAGCTTAGATGTACTTTTATTTCAGCTGGATAGCGATTCAAACATGAATTGTGTTTGGGGAGACTTAGGAACTGCCTATTTTTTACTATCTATCGAGAAAATGTTAGAAAAAAACTACGAAATGTCAATATTTTACTGGGATTCTTATTAGAAAATGTCATTTTTAGATACGATTTCTATCAGAATTCGGGTTACTTAACTAACATCTTCTCAGAAGTTATGAATTATAAACTATTAGTTTTTCTTTTTATACATAATGTTGTCTTTGGTCAAGTTCACAAACCTAACCTAATCCCAAACCCTAGTTTTGAACTTAACGATAAAACACCCTTGGGTTGGTTTTATAACGGAACTGATTTTTCAGAAGTGGTTAGACATTGGTACTCTCCTACCACCGCAAGTCCCGACACGTATAACCCAAGAGTAATTGTTCCTAAAACATGGAAAGAAAAAGGTTTTGGCAACGCTTCACCTAAAACGGGAGAGGCGATGATTGGAATTACTGCCTATGGTTGTAATACGGGGAAATCGCATTGCAGAGAATATGCAGCGGTAAGAATCAAAGAAAAAATGGTTGTAGGACAAGAATATCAATTAACATTCCATCTGAAACATATGCCTAAATCCATCCATATTCAAAATATAGGTGCTGCTTTAAGCACTCAAAAAATTGTATTAAACAATGATTCTCTTTTAAGTATTCCTACGGTCTCGATGATGGAAAAACTAGATATAACATCCGACTACCAATGGATAAAAGTTTCATCATCTTTTATGGCAGACTCGACCTATCAATATTTAATTATAGGAAATTTTGTTAATGATGATGATACTAAAACTATTCAAAATGATAAAAGTATCGGTTATGGATATTATTATATTGACGATGTGGAGCTAATTAAGAAACCACCATTCATCAATTCAAAAGACCACAGGATTGATATTCCTCTTCAACCAAATGAAATTTTTGTTTTGAATGGGGTTTATTTTTCTTCATCAAGTGCTTATTTGACCATCGAAAGTATTAAGGTGTTAGAAAACCTAATTAATGTTCTTAACAATCAACCTGAAATAGGAATCGAAATTCATGGGCATACAGATGATGAAGGTGGGTTTGAATTCAACCAAAATCTATCTATTCGTAGAGCTGAAAGTGTTCGAAATTATCTTACACAAAAAGGAATTTCTAAAAATAGACTCATTATAAAAGGATTTGGAGAGACCAGACCTGTGAACAATAACACCACTGCGAACGAACGTCAATATAATAGACGTATTGAAATTGTTCCTTACTTGTTAGTCGAATAAGCTGAATAATTAATAACAAAAACTTGGTTATTTATTGCATATACAGTATTTTTAAAGGTTAACGACTTGTTCATTCTTCCTTTTAATTTCTTAATTAGGAATAAAATAAAATTTATATCAAATGAAATTTAGTACCAACATCCAAAAAGCATTATTAGTTGCTGCTTTTTCTGGTTCGTTATTATTTACGAGCTGTGGAGACTCCAGCAGTTCTTCCAAAACTTATCAAATTGAAAGAACAGACCCGACAATGGGCGTTATTACTTATATGCAAGAGGTTTCTACTAACGAATTTAAAATTACTGACGAAAAAGTAATACCTGCTACGGATAGTTCTATGGCAATTATTACAAATCTTGACAAAACAGTAGATACCTTAATGTTAGCAGACATCAAAGTAACTAAAGTTGAAGAAGGTCACCCTCAATACTATCGTTCTTCTGGAATCAGTAGTGTTTTGTATGGTGGTTTAATGGGTTACTGGATGGGTAGAAGCATGAGTTCTCCTATTATGGCTGGTTCATATATGAATCAAAATACTTACCAAAAGGTAAATAACAGTTCTGCTCAAACAATGAAAAAATCAGCTGCTACTACTAGAAGTACAAGGCCAAGCAGCTCTTCTAAAGGATATGGAAAATCAAGTTCTTCAAGATCATATGGCGGATAATAAAACTTGGGTTGAGCAATTAGTTGCATTTAACTCTAACTTAGATATAAGACCTTTTGCTTGGTTTTATGAAGGCGAGAACTTAGACTATGTTTATCATAAATCGTTGGTCATTGAAGAAAATGTCTATCAGAACTATAAAAAAACATCTAAAGAGGCCTATCTCCTTTTTGAAAAAGGGTTAAAAAGAGTCATTGAGGAAAATCATTGGGATAAATTAAACATCCCTAAAAAGATGATTCCTCTCATTGAATATTCTTTCAAAAAAAGGCATCCTTTCTTAATGGGAAGGTTCGATTTGGCAGGAGGATTGGATGGTTCGCAACCTAAATTATTAGAATTTAATGCGGATACGCCTACCTTAATTGTTGAAACGGCTTTGTTACAAAACGAAATTCAAGACACTCATCAAAAGCGTACTGCTGATGATTTGATGGAAAAAATAGGGCTTCGTCTGAAAGAAATCATTTCTTTTTATGACGAAAAAGAACAACGAATACTATTCAGTTCTCTTGGTTTTGAAGAAGATAAACTAACGGCTCAATTTCTCGAAAAGGCAGCACAAAAACAAGATCTAAAAACTCGTTATGCTGATTTGCCAAACATTATTTTTTCAGAAGAAGATGGTGTTTATTACGAACAATCAAAAGAGCTTTTTTATCGTTTCGACTTCTTAGCCAAATGGTTACCTTGGGATTTTATCATTTTTGACGAACCCGATTTGTTAGATATTCTTTCAGAACTTATTATGAACGATAAACTGATTGTTCTTAATCCTGCTTACACCATGGTTTGGGGTTCGAAAGCATTTTTGGCACTTTTATATGAATGGTATCCAGAAACTTCGTTTTTATTACCTACTTACACCAAGAAAAAGCAACTAAAAGGTAAAGTCTTTGTTACTAAACCTGATTTTGGAAGATTGGGCGAGAATATAAAGATAAGAGATGCTGAAGGTGATGTAATAGAAAAAACGGATGGTGATTATGGAGATGGGCCTAAGGTTCATCAAGCATTTCATAACTTAGACCAGATCGACGATATTTTTATTCAACCTTCTGTGTTTTATGGAGACGAACCATGGAGTGTTTGTGCCCGAGCTCAAGAAGATTTAATTATTGATGATGATTGTTGGTTTGTACCACTACTCAGAAAATAACTTATTTTTCAGCGATTGCTTGATTAATAGCATTTAAAATACTTTTGCGCTGCTGCTTTTTTTGAATATGAATGGCAGCAGCTCCTCTTTCTTCGCAAGTATTCAATTCACATCTTTCACAAGTGTGATTAACTACTTTTTCTGGAATATTTTTATCGTTCAAAAATTTAAAATACGAAGTACTAGCTTCATCTATCAATATTCCAAACGAAATACTTATAGGTTTCGGTCTTACTTTACAAGGTGGTTTAACAATCGAAAAAACAAAATATCGAGTATCTGTATTATAATATCTTGAAATTTGGGTGCTAACCGTAACGCCTTCGGTCGGTTCTATTTTCTCGACAGCATAAATACCAGACCATCGTTTGCAATACGTCTCTCCTACCCTTGCATAAATATTATTCTTACGATTCAAATGAAGCTCTTTATCCATTTTAACATTCAATCCATCTCCCATACTAAAACGCATGAAAAATACATTTTTAATAGAACGTTTTTGAAGTATAAAATTCAGTCTTCGACAAAGTGTTTCAGGCGAAACATTAAATGAATTAAATAACTCATTGATTCGACCAGGATTCCATTCATTCAAAGCAGCCAATTCATCAACTGTTTTCTCAAAAGAATCGACTTCGATAAGAAAAGAAACCGAAAAATAGCCCGCTTGAAAATTAGTAAGAACTTCTTCGAAAGAAGAAATCTCAAGTAACGAATTACTATAAGGCCTATTCTTCTTTTGAAGAGCATGAAAACCAATTTCTTTCGCTAATTGATGTAATTGCTGATCTTTTTGGAGCTTCTTATTTAGCTTCAATAATTTTTTTCGTGGTAAATACAGTGACCGCAAAGAATCCAAATCCTCCTCATCGGCAAGGCTATTCAAATTAGTTTTGACTCCATATTCTTTATATAATACATCTACCAAATCACTTACTTCCAAGTGAACTTTCTTACCAAAATGCTTCTTTCGTAATCGAATTGCTATTTCATCTATTTCAGGAAATGAATTATCGTGCAATTCTTGATAAGCCCGCATGGCTATTAAATAAAAATGTCTTTCACCTACCGCATAATTTCGAGATAACTCAACGATTGCGGATAGAAAAGCAGCCACTTTAATAGGTGCATTCGATACAATTTCAACAATCTTCCCTATTTCAATTCCAAACAAATCAAATGGAATTTCTTTTAGAAAATTAGATTCTAATAAAAACGAAAGTGGTTTTAATTTTTCGGGCAAACTAATTTCGGATAAAGAGGCGGGGTCAGTGTCTAAGCCTTTAGCCAAATCAGACATCTTTTTCTGCTTGGGAAACTTTTTACCCTTTTCAATTTCATTCAAATATGAAATAGCTATATTTGTTCTCTCTGATAGCTCTGCAAATGACAGCCCCAATTGAGACCTTCGTTGTTTTACATTCAGTCCAAAAATTATTCGTTGAAGAGCCAAATCTGATAGCATATATAATATTTAGAAATTAGTCACGAGTTATGAATTTAAGTATAGAACAATTATACCAAAATAATATTAAGGATTATACATTCACACAAAAGAAGCTCAAAAAAAAGGCTTTCACATTGTCTATTTTACGTCTTGTTTTTTTCTTTGTTCTCATTGCATTATTTATTTTATTAGTCCAATGGAATGTTTTAGGTGCTATATTAATCACTTTATTAGGCATTTGGGCATTTGGAAAAGCGGTTACTATTCACAAAAAAGTAGAAAAAGAAGCTCACTTTTATCAAAATTTGGTTGAATATAACGAAAACGAGTTAAAGTTTGTAAACTTCGACTTTCACCACCAAGATAATGGCGACTCATTCAAAGACAACACTCACCCCTATGCTTTGGATTTAGATGTATTTGGTACACATTCCTTATTTCAGTTTATTAATCGCTCAAAAAACGTTAAAAGTACCGCTCTTTTAGCTCAGTGGTTTACCAAACAGGCGAATCATCAAACCATTTTGAATAGGCAATCTGTAATCAAAGAAATGGTTACAAAATCGCTTGATATTCAGCATTTTTTCTCAAAATATACTCCATTTAAAGAAGGTAAATCTTTAAACGATTTATTAAAAATCTGGGAGGATACCAAAACTCCAGAACAAAAATACAAGTGGCTAAAACCTATTTCATGGATTCTACCAATCATAAACTTAGCTTCTATAGTTTGTTATTTTATGGGATTAATTTCAGGTTTTTCACTAACCTTAATTTGTTTACCGTCTTTTTTAGTTCAAGGTATCACTCTTGCCAGTGTCAATAAAGAAGTATTATTGATTGGAAAAATCACACAGTTTTTAGACGCTTATTTACCTCAAATTCTTCATATTGAAAATAATAACTTCGAAAGTTCTCATGCTAAAGACCTTCAAAAAAAGTTATTTATTGAAAATAAAAAATTATCTAAAACGCTTACCGAAGGTATCAAGATTCAAGAACAATTTGACTTAAGAAATAATTT
>CALAJP010000113.1 GCA_937922815.1 uncultured Saprospiraceae bacterium | reverse complement strand
GTTATTTGAGGAAGCAAAAAAATATTTCCCTGGAGGAGTAAACTCACCTGTCAGAGCATTTAAATCTGTGTACGGAGCACCTCTTTTTATAAAAAAAGGAAAAGGTTCTAGAATTACAGATGTTGATGATAACGAATTTATTGATTTGTGTGCGTCATGGGGGCCGCTAATTTTGGGGCATAACAATGATTTGATAAAAAATGCAATTGTAGAAACTATTCAACATGGAACATCATTTGGTACACCCACTGTTTTAGGAAATTTATTAGGAAAGCTAATTGTTGATAACCATAGTTATATCGAAAAAATAAGATTTGTAAGTTCCGGCACAGAAGCCGTTATGTCTGCTATTCGATTGGCAAGAGGAGCTACGAATCGTTCGAAAATCATCAAGTTTGAAGGTTGTTATCACGGGCATGTAGATTCGTTATTGGTAAAAGCAGGCTCAGGCTTGGCGACTTTCGGAGAAAGTTCTTCCGCAGGAATACCAGGTAGTTTTATTTCTGAAACCATTGTTTTGCCATTGGATAATACTGTAGCTTTAGACCATATATTTAGTGCATTCAAAGACCAAATAGCTGCCGTTATCATAGAACCTGTTCCTGCAAACAACGGACTATTATTACAACGAAAATCTTTCTTAGAACACCTGAGAACAAAATGTACAGAAGAAGGTAGTATGTTGATTTTTGATGAAGTAATATCTGGTTTTAGAGTCGGTTTTGAAGGGGCAACGGGGTATTATGGAATCAAACCAGATATATTAACTTTTGGGAAAATAATTGGAGGTGGAATGCCTGTAGGAGCTTATGCGGCGAGCTCAGAAATAATGAGTAATATTTCTCCAGAAGGAGCAGTTTACCAAGCAGGTACTTTATCTGCCAATCCAGTAGCTATGGCGGCAGGTTATGCAGCTTTGACACAGCTATTGGAGGCGAATTTCTATGAAGATTTGGAAACTAAAACACTGTATTTAGTTGATAAATTAAGGGGCTTAATATCAGACAATGATTATCCAATGCAGGTTCATCATATTGGTTCTATTTTTTGGGTCGCATTTTCAACGAATGAAATTCGTAGAGCTGACCAGATAGAAAATTCAAGTATGGAATATTTTAAAGAATTGCATGCGTCATTGTTAGATCAAGGCATATATATGGGACCTTCAGGTTATGAAGTAGCTTTTGTATCGGCTTCGCATACCGAAGAGGATTTGGACACTATTTTTGATGCGATTTCTTTATCGTTAGAATTAATATTTGAAGATGAAGGGCTTTTTGATACCACAAAATAATTTTAATGGCTATTGGCTCTTTTAAGGTTAAATATGCATTGTATTTGGTTATTTTTTACCTTGTATTAGCTTTTGCGTGGTGGACTGTTCTATTGAATGTCAAGAATGAGGATGCTTTTGAAGCCAAAAAGCAATACATGAAATTGGTGATGATTGCTCAAGGTGAAGTACAGTCTGACCAAGAATTTGAATTGCACCCCGATTATTTAGATTTGAAATGGAATTACGAGAAGGGGCGTTATATGATTTATGGCGAGGCATTCTTTTTTGTTTTAAGCCTTTCGGTGGCAATTTATTTTATGGGAGTAGGATATTTTAGTGAAATGAGGTCGGCAAAGCAAAAACGTAATTTTATGCTTTCGATTACTCACGAACTCAAATCGCCCCTCGCTTCAATGCTATTGACTTTTGAAACCCTTTTGAAACGAGATTTACCAAACGAAAAGGTGAAAAAGCTATCCAAAAATGGTATTAAAGAAAGTCAAAGGCTTTCTCACTTGGTCGAAAATATCTTATTAGCAGCTCGTGTCGAGTCGGATTATGTTTTGAATACTGAAAATGAAAACTTAAATGTAATTATAGAGCAGTGTGTTGCTCAACAAAAACATCGTTTTCCTAACTTGGATATTGAATTAGAATTGGACGAAAGTATCCCTAAATTAGATATTGATAGAATGGCGATTCAATCTATTTTGATTAATCTGATTGAAAATGCCGCAAAATATAACGACGAACAAAGCCCTCAAATAAATGTTATTACCAAAAGTAGTAAGAACAAAACGTTGTTGTTAGTAAAAGATAACGGTCCAGGTATTCCTAATGAAGAAAAAAATTACGTATTCGAAAAATTTTACCGAGTAGGTAACGAGGATACACGAAAATCAAAAGGAACAGGAATTGGGTTATATTTGGTTAAAGAATTTGTAAAATTGCACAAAGGAAAAATAACAATACTCGACAACAGCCCCAAAGGCAGTATTTTTAAAATTGAAATGTAGTTATGAGAATATTATTAATAGAAGATGAAGAAAGTATTCAAGAGTTGGTTAAACTAAACCTTGAATTAGAGGACTTTGAAGTTTTGGTAGCTAATGATGGCAAAAAAGGACTAGAATTATATAAAAGTCAACATTTTGATTTGATAGTATTGGATATTATGCTACCTGAAATGGATGGAATTAGTGTTTGTGAACATATTCGATTGACTGATGTGGATACCCCTATTTTAATGTTGACTGCAAAAGATAGTCCTCAAGACCGTGTGTTGGGCTTGAAAAAAGGAGCAGACGACTACCTCGTCAAACCCTTTAATTTGGAAGAATTAATATTGAGAGTAAATAAATTAATTCTTCGTAGTTCGGCATCTACCAAAGAAGAAGTTTTACAATATCAATTTGGTGATAACATGATTAATTTTAAAACTTTCGAAGCCAAAAATGCAGGCGGCACCTTTATGTTGACCAAGAAAGAAGTCATGTTGTTAAAGTTATTAATTGAGCATGAAGACGAAGTAGTCTCTCGAAATCATATCCTTCAAGCCGTATGGGGGTATGATGTGTTTCCATCTACCCGAACGATAGATAATTTTGTACTTTCTTTCCGAAAATATTTTGAAAAAGACCCTAAAAATCCTAAGTATTTCACATCGGTTAGGGGAGTGGGCTATAAATTCATGAATGTAGAAGTGTGACATTTTGGATAACAAAAAGTCTGAAAGATAGAGGATTATTAACCAATGATATCAAATATGGGGATTCAATTATTTAGCGATACTACCAATCGTTGTAAAGCAAAAGTTGAAGAAATTGTAAAAGATTTACATCTTTTCAGTCAGCAAATCAATAATGATGAACTGAGTAATGTGGTGAATGATATTCGGCAACGAATCCAAGACCCATTTATGTTTGTAATTTGCGGTGAAGTGAAAGCAGGGAAATCTAGTTTCGTGAATGCTTTGTTAGAAACAGATCTAGATATTTGTAGAGTTGCACCACAGCCAATGACGGACACTATTCAGCAGATAGTGTATGGAGAACAGCACGAAGAAATTGAAATTAACCCTCACTTAAAAAGAATCACTTATCCAGTCGATATTTTGAAAGAAATTGCGGTTGTAGATACGCCCGGTACTAATACTATTGTCGCACATCATCAAGAGATAACAGAACGTTTTGTCCCTGTTTCAGATTTAATAGTCTTTGTTTTTGAAGCTAAAAACCCTTATCGAGAATCGAATTGGCAGTTTTTTGATTTAATTCATAAAGACTGGAAAAAGAAAACCATATTTGTACTACAACAAAAAGATTTAGTTGAAGAGGATGATTTGGAGGTTAATCGAAAAGCAGTAGGCGAGCATGCCGAGAAAAAAGGAGTCGAAAACCCACAAGTTTTTACGGTTTCTGCCAAGTTAGAAAAAAATGGTGATATAGAAAATAGTGGTTTTTTGCCGCTTAGAAATTATATAGCTAATCATATTACGGGAGGGAAAGCTCCTATGCTGAAGTTAGAAAATAGTTTGTTGAATGCGGAGACGATTTTGGATAAAATTTCTGACGGATTAACATTACGCCAAGCTCAACTGGATAAGGACTTATTGTTTAGGCAAGAGTTGAAAGAATGTTTAGATAAAGAATATGAAAAAAGTATCTTCAAAGTTAATAATCTAATCGAACACCTTTTAAGTGATTATGATAATGTTTCCAACCATACCAGTGCTCGTTTGAGGAGCGGATTGGCAATAGGTCCACTATTAAAACGGTCTTTTTCTGCGATATTCAATAAAGAAAGCAGTTCGCAAAAATGGTTTGAATCTTTGAATAAAGAACTCGTTAGCTCGTTAGAAAGTAAGTTGAATGATACGATGACTAAAGGGATTCAGGATATTGCTCAGAGTATAGAAACAATGACATTACAGGTTGGGAATAAGTTGGAAACAAGCGATACAATATTAAAAAATGACCATGAAATATTTAAAGAAATAGCGGCTAAACGTTCGCAAATTCTGGATGAAATGGAACGAGCATTTCGAGATTTTATGGAACAGCCCGACAGTTATTATGATAAAAATACACTTCCCAAAGACTCTAATATAGGCTCTAATCTAGCAACAGGGAGTGGAATGGCTGTTATTGGAATGGTTTTGACGGCGGTAACAAATGTATCTGTTATGGATATTACTGGCGGGATTCTAACAGGCTTGGGCGTTTTGTTTGCTTCCATTACGGTAGGCTGGAATAAGCGACGAATTTTGCAAAGTCATGAGGCGGAGATTGCCAAAGGTCGTTTTAAGTTATCTAATGATTTACAGCAAAATTTAACTGCTTATGTTTCTGAAATTCAATCTCGTTTGGTTCAAATATTTAAAAAATTCGATAAATATTTGAAAGGAGAAGAAGAAAATTTGTTGAAACTAAACCAAACAAAAAAGAACCTTAACGAAAGCGTCTCCATTCAGAAAAAAGAAATAGAACAAGTACTTCGTGCGGATTAAAGGGGAAAAACAGCAAACAGTGTAGACAAAATTTAATAAAAATAACAACCCACTTTAATTTTTAAATTAGTTGGCAAGCTTTTTGGTTATTAGGTATATGTAATACTAATAAGTAATAATCAAGCTTTTATAAATTTTTCTTTAGCAGATGTCAACTACGTTCAAAAATAACAAAATAACTTTTCCTAATTTAATTATCTCTGAAATCAAAGAATTTCCAGTAGATAATTCAGTGTTATTTAATAGCGATGCAATCGTAATTGACAGTGATGACGAGGTAGAAATAGAGCTTATTATCAAAAGTATTCGAAGCGAAAATTCTAGTTTTTATTTAATTCCTATATTTTTAAACCATGGAGTTACTGAACGACTAGTAAGTATGAGCGACGGTGTAGTAGATGAAAACACTGCGTTCAAGGTGGTTCAAATTGTTTCCAAAATAGAAAAACTGAACTTAACCAGTTTTTATTTTGAAGACCAATCACTGATGAGAATGGTCGAAATGATGTGGACACGAAATGATGTGATACGACCCGTTTACGATGTGGTTGGAAAGTATGAACTTTCTTTTTCTATTTGGAATGGATTACATTTTGTAGATTCTGAAAGCATATTTAGGTATGTTAGAAAAGGCGAAATATGGGGCGTTTGGGAATTGGTAGGAGATGGAGAACAACATAAAGAATTTGGTAAGACTAATAAAAAAAGGAAGTCTCCATTTTATTTTAATCACATTAAATTTACGGATACTTTTTTGAATAGTATCGTCAGAAGTAGAGAATATATAGATGAGCGTTTTTCGTTGTTTAATGATTTGCTTTATGCTGAAATAGACAGAAAGTATAATGAAAACGAACAGTCTTATTTATTTACAATAGATATTGATAGTCCTGAAATAAAAGATTTGTCGAAAGGAGAATCTAAAGAATGGTTCAAGATTTTTCAAAATATTTTATCAAATTTTGTATTTTTAGAAGAACAGATTGATTTTTCTGAGAATCAAATCAAATTAATTCTATTGGATGTTGACCCTAAAAAGGTAGAACAAATTCATAAAAAACTCTTTATGCACATCCGAATGTTGCTAGATTACATGGTAGACAGAAATGCCAAGTTAATGATGAGCAGCAAAAGTTTAAGAAAAGCCAAAAAATTAAACTAGTTCGTTTAATTACAAATTAATACTCAACCTTATTAGAAATTATCGCTGCGATGTTATGTCGCAATTAAGTTTTATTGTTTTTTATAATATATAGTTTAATGAAATTTTATTGAATTAAAAGTGTAAAAAACTAAACTTAGTTGTTCAAAAGTCGTTCAAAGTTAGGTAATTATCTTTGTTTTATAATTATTATTAACCATATTTGTGTATGTCAGCCCAGTGTAGGGTATGCATACTTAAAAATAACATAAATATTTTTTAGAATGAGAAAAGCTGATATTGTTAATTCCATTTCAGAAAAAACTGGGGTTGCTAAAGTAGACGTTTTGGTAACATTGGAAAACTTTTTTACGGAAATTAAAGATACTTTAGCTTCTGGTGAAAACGTGTATATCCGTGGTTTTGGTAGTTTTATTATCAAAAAGAGAGCTAAGAAAATAGGAAGACATATTAAGAATAACGAAGCTATTGAAATTCCTGAACATTATATCCCTGCTTTCAAGCCGGCTAAAATTTTCGTTGAACAGGTAAAAGATAACGTAAACTCTTTACCTGAAAAGGAATCTTAAAGTAAGTTAATATATTCAATCTATCTAGGTTTTTGAATGTTTTGATTCTTATATTTAATGATTGTCAAAACAAGAACGTATTTTTGTTCTTTTTTAAATTCCATTTTTATTAATTGAATATATGTTTCAAACAAAACAAATAGTTGCCATAATAGTAGCTGTAGTCATCGCGGCTGTTTTACTATTCTCATTTGATATTTCTAAACCTGGTTTGGAAAATACGTCCATAGTCGAAAGCGAATTTTCAATTTCTGACGAAACGGTATTGAAAAAAGCTTACGAAAAACTTAGTTCACAAGACCAAGTAACTCGTTCGCTAAGAATACAATTAGACAGTCAAAATGAGGATGATTTCGATGTCGAAATTGCTAAAAAGCTTTCTAGTCGATGGTATCAAGCAGGAGATTTATCCGTTAGTGGGTATTATGCTCGATTGGTGGCTGAAAAGGAAAATAGTGCAGGAGCATGGGGCATAGCAGGAGCAACCTATTTTGCAGGTTTAAAAAATGCAAAAGAGGATAAAACAAAAACATATTGCTTGGAACAAGCCATTCGCTGTTTTCAAAGTGCAATTTCGTTAGATTCTGAAAATATAGATTACAGAACTAATTTAGCACTTTGTCATGTTGAATCTCCTCCGAAAGAAAACCCTATGAAAGGAATAATGATGTTAATTGACCTTAACAAAACTAATCCGAATGATGTCGGTGTTTTATTTCAACTAGCAAGATTGGGTGTACAGACGGGACAATACGAAAAAGCTTTTGGTCGATTGAACAAAATTTTAAGCATTGATTCTAAGCACAAAAAATCTCATTGTTTGATGTTAGTTGTAAAAGAAGCGTTGAAAAAAGAAAATATTGAAGAACATCAAAGATTTTGTCAATAAGTTTTTGTATTTTTGCAGTTTTATAAACCAAAATATTAAATTATGCCTTGCGGAAAGAAGAGAAAAAGACATAAGATAGCAACTCACAAGCGTAAGAAGAGATTGCGTAAGAATAGACATAAGACTAAGAAGTAATCATTCTTTTTGGTTATATGGCCTTCTGGTAACTTGTTTAGTTTTAAGCATCAGTTTGGGACTATATTGTGTTGTCAGAAGGTCAACTTGTTTTATCTATTCCCTATAGATAAGCTCATGGTGTTATTCTTTTTGTTAAAACGTTGAGAATACAATAATATTCTTTTTGAAAATTGCACTCAAAAGAAAGTATAAAACCAAATTAAAAATATAGAGATTCCAATATCTCTAATCATAATTATTTGTGGAGAAAGAACTTATAATTAATGCTGCTGACAGCAAAACAGAAATAGCTTTAATCGAAAATTCTAAATTAGTAGAACTTCATCACGAAGAAGAAAGCACACAGTTTAGTGTGGGTGATGTTTACTTAGGTAGAATAAAAAAACTAATGCCTAATTTAAATGCCGCCTTTGTTGATATAGGAGAAAACAAAGACGCTTTTTTGCATTATACCGACTTAGGTCCCAAAATGAGTACCTCTTTAAAGTTTGTAGACTTTGTAAGTAAAAAGAAGTGGAATACTCATCTTCTCGACCGTTTTAGGTTTGAGCCAGATATTATCAAAAACGACAAGATTGAGAAAGTATTGAGTCGTCGCCAAATGGTTTTGGTACAGATTCTCAAAGAGCCTATCTCTACCAAAGGCCCTAGATTAAGTTGCGAACTAACTATTCCTGGACGTTTCCTAATCCTAACACCTTTTTCCAATACGGTAGCAATTTCAAAGAAAATTACTCAAACGGAAGAAAGAAATAGACTAAAAACGCTTATTGAGAGTATAAAACCAAAAAACTTTGGAATTATTGTTCGTACCGCTGCTGAAGGTAAAAAAGTAAGCGATTTGCATGAAGAATTAAGCTTCATGATAAATAAGTGGGAACAAATATTTAAAAAATTATACAACAACGATAAAATTACCAAACTCCTTTCAGAAGTAGATAAAACTTCTGGACTGATAAGAGATTTATTGAATGATTCATTCAGTAAAATTGTGGTAAACGATCAACAGATTCACGACCAAATATCAACTTACCTACATAGTATCGCTCCTAAAAGCGTAAATATATTAGGCTTGCATAAAAAAGGTAAAAGAATCTTTGATGAGTATGGTGTTACCAAACAGATAAAAACATCGTTTGGTAAAACAGCAACTATGACAAGTGGAGCTTATTTGGTCATAGAACATACCGAAGCGATGCACGTTATTGACGTCAATTCGGGGCACAAGGTGATAAATGGAAGTCAATCCTCTGCTATATTGGCTGTAAATATTGATGCTGCCAACGAAATCGCAAGACAGCTAAGGCTAAGAGATATTGGAGGGCTTATTATTATTGATTTTATAGACATGAAATCTCCTGACGATAGAAAAAACCTATTGGCAGTAATGCGAGATGCGATGTCGAATGATAGAGCTCAACATACAATTTTGCCATTGAGTAAGTTCGGGCTTATGCAAATAACAAGGCAACGAGTTCGTCCTGAAGTCAAAATTAATACCGACGAAAAATGCCCTGCTTGTCAAGGTACGGGAAAAATTAATGCTTCTATTTTAGTTGTCGATCAAATAAAAAGAGACCTAAATACCATTATACATTCTAGACCGAGTTCAAAGTTTTACGTCAAAACGCATGAATTTGTAGCTTCTCACTTAAAACATGGCTTTCCGAGTATTCAAATGAATTGGTTGAAAGAATATTTTAAGTGGGTACCCGTAAAGGCTGATCCTGAGTTGGGAATATTAGAGTATCGTTTTTTTGATGAAAATAATGACGAAATTCGGTTATAATTTCTATTTTTTATTTTAATGTTTTGTAATGAAAAATGTATCGTTTTTAATCTGTTTACTATGCGTTTCATTGATGGGCTGCTTTTCATCAGATAATGTCAATTTTAAAAAGATTGAACAGCTAAAAGTAAAAACTATCGGTCTTAAAAAAGTCGTTTTGACAGGCAACGCTCTGATGCAAAATGATAATGATATGGGCGTTACGGTAAAAAAAGTAGAAGCCGATATTTTTATTGATGGGGTAGATGTAGCGGATCTGGTACAAAATGTATCTGTTGATGTCCCTGCGATGTCCGAATTTAGGTTGCCTTTAGAATTTTCGATTCCTACCTTGGAAGCTATCGGCAATATTCAAAACATATTTGGCAAAAAGAATAAGGATTTAAAATTAAACCTAGAGATGAAAGGGAATATTACGGTCGATTTGTTAGGAAAAGACGTTTTAATTCCTTTCGAACAACAAAAACTAGTAGGCGAAGAAGAGCCTCAACAATAGTTCTATCCAATTTAATATTATATGGCATTTCAACGATTAGACTTCATTTACTTCGCACCTAGTGAGAAGGGTGGGAGAGGCGTATTTACGGCAGAGCCTATTGCTGAAGGTTCACTAATCGAAATTTGCCCAATGATTGTATGTAACGAAGGCGACTTAGAATACATTCATACCACAAAACTACATGACTATTATTTTTTGTGGGGAGATGAGGAAACCAACTGTGCTATTGCATTGGGTTACGGTTCTTTATACAATCATTCTGCGGCTTCTAATGCAAAATATTTAGTAGATGAAGTAGAAGACATTATGCATATAATCGCCATTAAGGATATTAATGCAGGAGAAGAAATAACGGTTAATTATAACGGGAGTCCAGATATTGATGATAAAGTCTGGTTCGAAAAGGCATAAAAAAAACGTCCCGAAAATTCACGGGACGCATCAAAACAAAACGAAAAACCAACTTTAAACAAGTTATCTTTATATATCAAATAGATATTATTATCATTACTTTGAAGAAAGAAATATTCCTTTCTTATTTAGTTCTATGTAATCTGAGCAATTAAGTTTCAAAATAGATTACATTTTTTTTATTTTTCTGCCAATTTAAGTTCTTTTTTACTAAACTTTCCATTTCTGAGTATCGAAAGAGTAATTTCTTGGCCTACAAAAAAATCATTTATTTTTCCGTTAAGCTCTGGAACATTCTTGATTTCTATATTGTTAACTGCAACAATAATATCATCTTTCTGTAAACCTGAAATGTCAGCAGGACTATTTTCAGTCACTGCATCAATAATTACGCCAAAGTTTATTTTATCTATAGAATGTTCGGATAAATACTCAAAGTCTAAAGTAGAAGCAGAGATGCCAATATAAGGTCTTTTGTATTTTCCGTATTTAATAATGTCTGAAACAATTCTATCAACTATATTTATAGGAATGGCAAAAGAATAACCTTGATAATAGCCAGACTGAGTAGCGATAGCTGTATTGATACCCAATAAATTTCCTTCGCTATCAATTAATGCTCCTCCCGAGTTTCCAGGATTTACTGCGGCATCTGTTTGTATAAAGCTCTCTAGTTTATCAGTACCTTGATTAATAATATTTCCTCTATTATCCAAAATTCCAATATCTCTATTTTTTGCACTAATAATGCCTGCGGTTACAGTCAGTTTTAATTCTAAGGGGTGACCAATAGCCATTACCCATTGTCCCACTTTAGATTCAGATGCATTTGCAAGTTCTAAAATGGGGAGATTTTCTGAACTTTCTATTTTCAAAACAGCAATATCTGCCTGAGGGTAAGTTCCTACTACTTTTGCGATATATTTTTTATTATTATATAATGTAACCTCTATTTCTTCGGCATGTTCAATGACATGATTATTGGTAACTATATAGCCATTTGCTCTGTAAATGACGCCAGAACCAGAACCTTCTCTTTGTTGTTCGAACGGTGAACCAAAAAACCAATCCAAGTCGGAATAATTTTTTTGAATACTTTTCCCTTTGGTATAGATATGGACAACTGAGTTTTGGGCTTTTTTAACAGCGTTGGGCAAATTATTATTTACAAAGTTTGCTTGATGAGCATGATACTTTTTTTTATTTGATACCCTTAATGTTTTCTGTGAAGAAGAAATTATCTTTTCTTGAGATTGAAAATCTATATAATTAAGCATAATAAAAGCAACGAAACCTCCTATAAAACCCATTAATATTGTAAGTAAATTTCTTTTCATAATGTCGTGTTGGATGATAATGAAAATTAAAATTAGTAAGAAAATAATCTTCGAAATACAAGAATAATAAAATCAGTTTATATTTTTATAATAAGATAATGATTGTTGAAGAATTTTAGTCGCCTAAATAGGGTATATCTGTTTTATCTTTTGACATTGAAAATATATTCACATTGTGATGATAACATTATTTTAAAGATTCCGTTAAGAATAAATATATGAACTGCTTTTTAAGTATTAATACTAATCGTTTTGATAGCAAAAAAAATTTCAGATTATAAGTTAGAAGCCATCAACTTATTGAAGCCAGAAAATAAGGTAGAAAAATCTTTTTTTGAAGATGAAGATTTTTTAGCAGGCTTGTGGTGGGGTAAACCCAGGTATGGACACCCCGAGGGGGAGATTGTTTATCATATAGCAGAAGTTTTAAAAAATATAGACCAACTTAACCTATCGGCAAAAGAAAGGCAGGTTCTTAGGTATGTGGCTTTTGTACACGATACGTTCAAGAATAAAGAACATGAGCGTAGAAAAGTAAAAGATTATAAGGGTACGCATAGCTTTTTCGCAAGGCAATTTTTATCAAAATATATAGACGACACATTTACGTTAGATTTGGTAGAATGGCATGATGAAGCATATTTCTGCTGGAGAATGATGTTTGTTTATGACAAAAAAGAAGAAGGCGAAAAGCGTTTCGAAAGGTTTCTCGATTTTTTTAAAGGCAACATTCAAACATATTTTACTTTTTTTAAGTGCGATACACAAACAGGAGATAAGAACCAAGAACCTTTGTTCTGGTTTACAGAGAAACTTAAAAATAAAATAGAGTGCTAATTACTAAGTTGATTTATACAAATAGACAGTGTTTTTGAAATTGGGTATGATTTTTTCATATACATAAAGTGTGATATTACTAATATCTGAGCCTAAAACTTAGATATATGGAGTGTTATTAACAATAATAGATTGATTTTCAATCATTAATTGATGTTAAATTTGATATATAGTAAAAAATTACCCTAAAACACTGACCGATGTTTGATAATTTAGAAGACCAAATAGATTCAAAATACAATCCAATTTCCCCATTTATGGAATCTAAACAGAACAAAGATAATATTTTCGAAAAAGAATTTTTGCCTCATGCCGATGCATTATACAACTTCGCTTATATGCTGGTTAGCAATCAAAACGATGCGAATGACTTGGTACAAGAGACCTATCTAAAGGCATATCGTTTCATTGATCGGTACGAAGAGGGAACTAATTCTAAGAGTTGGTTGTTTAGAGTATTGAAGAACGCATTTATTAATCAATATCGAAAAAGTTCGAGAGAGCCTTCTAAAACAAATTTTGAAGAGGTTTTAAATGTTAAAAACGAGGAGCAGGGGTCTCAACTTTCTAGCTTTACAGATATGCGAACAGAAATGTTTGGTCATATGATGGGCGACGAAGTAACCAGAGCAATTAATATACTACCTGAAGATTTTAGAACGGTAATTTTGCTTTGTGATATTGAGGGGTTCACCTACGAGGAAATATCTAAAATAATTGGAATTCCAATCGGTACTGTTCGTTCTCGTTTGCATCGAGCTAGAAATGAGCTAAAAACTAAATTAGCAACCTACGCTAAATCGATGGGCTTCAAAACAAAAGTTTAAAAAAAGTATATATTTAAAAACACAATTTCGATTATTCCTTAAAACCTATTTACCATGTCAAATCAAAAAACAAACAGAGCGGAGCAAATTGCAGGAAGAGCAAATTTGGAAAGCGATTTACAACATGAGCAACTTTTCATCGAAGACCAAATAGAGTCTGATGGCTTTGATGCGTTCCTAAAAGAGAACTATCAGCCAAGAAAAGCACCAGCAGCATTGATTCAAGCGATTAAAGATAGAACAATCAACGCTTAATACTCGATTTTAAAAATACAAGAGAAGCCACAATATCGTATTTCGATGTTGTGGTTTTTTTAGTTCCAAAATAAACCATTACCTTTGCTTCTTTTAATGTATTGGGATCTACCATTATCAAGTCTTGATAATAATTTATAGTATAATAAAATGAGCGAAGAAAATAAGGACAAAGCAAAATTTTCTAAACAACAATTTCGAAAAGCTTTAAGGATTTTTACTTACATTCGAGAGTACCAATGGGCTTTTGTTTTGGGCTTGATATTGTTAGTTTTTTCGAGTATGGTATTTATGGTTTTTCCTGGAGCAGGAGGAGAAATGGCAAATGCAGCGGTTGGGAAATCTAGGTTTGAAGGTTTTGAGGTCAACGATTATTTGATTTTGTTCGCAATTTTGTTAGCCATTCAAGGTACTTTTTCTTATTTCCGAACTATACTTTTTGCCCTAGTCAGCGAAAAAGGAATGGCTAATATTCGTAAAGCGTTATATGATAAGTTGATTACACAGCCTGTTGTGTTTTATGAACAAAATAGAGTAGGAGAAATATGTTCGCGTATTACTACTGATGTAGAACAATTACAGACCGTTTTCTCTATTACATTAGCTGAATTTGTACGTCAATTTGTGGTATTGATTGGAGGAATTGGGATTATCGTTTGGGTAGCTCCAAAACTCTCCTTAGTCATGTTGTTGACTTTCCCTATTGTGGTGTTAGCGGCTTTCTTTTTTGGTAAAAAAATAAAATCTTTTTCTAAAAAGAGACAAGATGAGTTGGCAAAAACGAATGTAATTGTTGATGAAACATTACACACCATAAGAGCCGTAAAATCTTATGCCAATGAATGGTACGAATCTCGAAGGTATGGAACTTCGGTAGATAAGGTGGTAGTCACTTCTTTGAAATTTGCGAAATTAAGAGGTCTGTTCTTTACTTTTATTATTACTATTTTATTTGGTGCTATTTTCTTTATCCTTTGGAAAGGAGCTATATATGTTGAACAAGGAGTAATGGAAGTAGGAGATTTATTTTCCTTTATTTTATACACAGGTTTGATTGGTGGTTCGATAGCTGGAGTTGGAAATCTGTACAGTACATTAATGTCTGCAATGGGAGCAACAGAAAGAATAGTAGATATATTAGAGGGCGGTCATGAAAGTGAAACGGTTCGTAAAAAAATGGACAAAGCAGATAGAATTAAAGGCGATGTCCGATTTGAAAATATTCACTTTGCGTATCCCACACGTTCCGATATTTCAATATTGAAAGGCTTAAACCTTGAAATTAATTCAGGAGAAAAAGTTGCTTTAGTGGGGGCTTCTGGAGCTGGAAAATCTACTATTTTTCAACTCTTATTAAGAAATTACGAACTTACAGAAGGAACTGTTTGGGTGGATGAAAAATCGGCGACTGATTACGATTTACAGATTTTTAGACAGAATGTAGGACTTGTTCCTCAAGAAGTTCTTCTTTTTGGCGGTTCTATACGTGAAAATATTGCTTATGGTAATCCTGATGCTAGTGAAGAAGAAATTATTAAAGCTGCCAAAGAATCAAATAGTTGGGAGTTCATTTCTCAATTTCCTGAAGGCTTAGATACATTGGTAGGGGATAGAGGAATCAAACTTTCGGGCGGTCAACGTCAACGTATTGCTATTGCAAGAGTGATGTTGAAAGATCCTTCTTTGTTATTGTTAGATGAGGCTACTTCTGCTCTGGATGCTCAATCTGAAAAACTTGTGCAAGAAGCCTTGGATAAACTAATGGTGGGAAGAACTTCTATCATCATTGCTCACCGTTTATCAACCATCAAAAATGTGGATAAAATTTGTGTGGTTTCAGAGGGTATTATAGTTGAAAAGGGAACGCATGAAAACCTATCTCAACTAAACGATGGTAAATATGCTGCTTTGGCTAAACTACAATTTGAGAATGTGTAGGTTTTATATTCTTTATAAATAGTAAACAAAAATAGAAGCCTAGTTAACTCCAACATTAACTAGGCTTTCTAATTTTATCTTTGATAATAAGTAACGATACTTGATTTAGCAATCGTGTTATTCCAAATATAGAAACCTACCGTAGCAGGGTTTGTTTTTTCGTCAAGACCCAGTTTTTCTACTTTTAGAGCATGGACGGTAATAACATATTGGTGAATACCATGTCCTTCGGGAGGACAGGGACCTCCATATCCTACTGCACCGAAATCAGTAATACTTTGAATGGCATTGGCAGGGGCTAATTTAGTAGAAACATTTCCTGCATTGGCTACTAATTCGTTAGTTTCCGAAGGAATATCAAACATTACCCAGTGCCACCATCCGCTACCTGTTGGTGCGTCAGGGTCATGCATCGTAATGGCAAAACTTTTAGTTCCTTCGGGAGCATTATCCCAAGATAGTTGGGGAGAGACATTTTCGCCTGTACAACCAAAACCATTAAAAACCTCTTTTAATGTAGCTTGCCCTCCAAGTGTTTCACTACTAAGTGTGAATGTATTTTGAGCGAAGGTGAATGTTGATAGAAAAAGGAATACCAACAAATGAATCATTTTTAGTTTTTGCATAAGCATATGAATTTATAGTTTGAAAATTTTATTTTATAATAAAAGCGAACAACTCCATCAACCAAGCCACCCCTAAGTGAACAATAATGCCGCCCCAAATACTTCGAGAATAATAAGCGATGATTCCTAAAATAAAGCCACCAAAAATAGACCCGATAGCTTCTCCTAACGGTTTGCCGAAATGAATGGCAGCATATAAAACGACCATGGGTAAAATTACTTTTGTTCCTGCATATTTAGCCAACCCGATTACTAAAAATCCTCTAAAAAACATTTCCACGCTTATGAAACCAATACCGTAACTACCCTCAAAAAAGAGTATTGACGTTGCCGAATTAAGATAACTTGGGAAAAAACTAGTGTTCGGGCATTTAGGATATACTTTAAGAAAACTAGGTTGTGTAGCTGCAATGGCAATCAACGGAACCATTATTAATAACATTGAAAAATAAGGTTTTAAGGAGTCTTTCCCTATAGATAAGCCGAAGCCAAATGGTTGTTTTCTAAATTTTAACCACCAGAGCATAATTAGTGGCAGGATAACAGTAAACAACTCCACGGCATCTCTGAAACAGTAGAAATAGTATCTAAGGTAAGCCTCTTCTACTATTATTTTCGTCAAGGGTAAAATATTTGCAGCTCGGTTAAAAGACCAAATGACCAAGCCTAACGCACTCATTAAGAAGAAAGTAGAAGAAAAATATAACTTTTTATTTGCCAATTTCATCACACCTACGGTACCATAATAAATGAAAGATTGGAAAAAAAAGAAAGTCAAAAAGCGAACGAAAATGGGCTTTGAAGCGTTAAACACATCTAAAATACCGTCTTCAAAATCGGTGATATAATTGAGCGTAAAAAGAATAGCCGTAAAAACAATAGTATTAAGGTAGGTTTTCAAATGAAAATCTTCCTGAATAAATTTTTTAAGCTTGAGGATGATACTTTTCATAAAATATTGTTCATATTATTGACAGAACAAATATAATGAATATAAATAGGGTTCAGGTTAAAGTGCCTTTTTCATACTGATTTGTTTATTTTTGATTATATTATTTTGTTCGAAATATTTACCTTGGAGCGAATTTCTAAAAAATTATGATGAATTTTTTAAAATATCTTGTGTTCGCATTTTTATTCATTGTTACTTTTGTGATGGTGTATGGATTTATGCAACCTAAAAAAATAAGAGTATCTATAACCGAAAATATTGATGCTCCTGTGGAAGAGACTTTTAGGCAAATTAATGATTTGAAAAATTGGAAAAATTGGAATTATTGGCATCATTTGGATAGTGATTGGATAGTTAAATATTCGAATCCTAGTATGGGGGTAAATGCATGGTATGAATGGGTAAGTGATGACCCTAGCGTTGGAGCTGGAAAGTGTACTATTATAGAATCCGTCCCTAACCAAAAAGTTATTTGCCAATTATATTTTAGAGATTGGAATGATGCTATAGGCGAAAATTATGTAAAAGCAATTGGAGACCAAACGGAGGTTCGTATGGAAATGAATTTGAATGCTGGAAACAACCCACTTATGCGAATTTTTAATGAAAAAGTATTGCTACCGGGGCTGACAGATGCATATACAAAGAGCTTAGAAAACTTGAATATTTACCTCGTAAAACCCAAATAAAAAACTCGTACTAAGATTCATATCTTCAATATGAGTTTTTTTAAATGGTTATAATTTATTTATATGGAAAGCACAACACTACTTACTAATAATGTTATTTTTGAATCCATTTTATTAATCATAGGCTTGATGATGTACCTATTTTCTAGAGGCATTATTGGTAATGATATTAAATGGAACGAAACTAGAAGCCAGTTTGGTACCATTTTGCGTTTTGGCGGTATGATACTAATGGTAATTATGGGAGCTAACCTATATCTCCACTTTTTCGGTTAAATACTTATAAATTGGGTCTTGTTGGCCAGAATAATTCACTAATCATACAACGTACACTTCCTCCGCCTGTTTTTTCAATAGTAGGTATGGCTATCGGTACTAAATGACAGAACGAGTTAAGTGTTTCTCGCTGTGCTGGAAGCAAGGCGTCAAAAGCACTTTGAGATAAAATCAACTTCTTTTCTTCTTTGTTATTTTTTAATAAAATCATATTTCCTCCAAAGTTAGCAACTTGTTTTAGTGAAATAGGTATCAACTTCTTACCAATAGATTCCAATTTGTTTCTAACCATTTCTCTATGGTTTTTGGCAATGCTTTCTTCGCAATAAATAACAAAATCGTCGCCCATTGCCATGATAACATTGGTGTGATAAACAGGTAGATTATTAGCATCAAAAGCATCAAAAATGACTACTTCACAATTTAAATGATGTTCGATTTGTTGGCAAAGGTTATCATTAGTTCTTGCAGAACGATTGACAAAAGCTATATTGGATTCTCTATCAAAAATCAAACAACCTGTACCTTCCAAAAACTTATCTTCATGGACATATTGCGTTAAATCAAGAATAGTTCTGATGACAAAGTTTTCCTTAAAATAATTAAGGGCTTCAGGGGTGATTTCTAACCTTCTATTTTCGGCAAACATAGGGTACAAAACTAATGTTCCGTCGGCATGAGAACTAAACCAATTATTAGGAAAAATAGCATCTGGTTTTGGCGGTTGAGGTGTATCTTGAACCACATGAACCGTTATTGAGTGTTCACGAAGTGTGGCAACCATTTTATCAAATTCTATAATCGCTAATTGAGCAATGTCGGCTAAATTGGCGGTGGGTTCTGACTGAAAAGCATTATTTTGAGCCGTTTGACCATTAAATCCAAAAGCTGCTGGACGAACCATAAATATCTGATCTGTTAATTTCATTTGTTTTACATTTAACAATTTTGTGAATTAATTGATATGCGATTGAGCTGCCGCATTACACAATTTATACAATACTCTAGCTCCTACATTTCCATCCCAATCATTTCCAATACCTGCTACTTCGCAAAGATCAAAACCAACAATTTTTTTACCAGATTGGATAAGCAAAAAAATTAAATAATCAAACTGCTGGAAACTCAAACCACCAGGGACGGGAGTACCTGTATTGGGGCAAAGTTCGGGTATTAACCCGTCTATATCTACGCTCAAATAAACTTTTTGAGGCAAAGCGTTTATCATTTCTTTAGCTAACTGAGAAAATGGCGTTCCGTCTAATAGCTTTCGCTGAATTTCATGGTCATAAAAAACCTCAATTCTATCTTTTTGGCTCGCCACATAATCTAATTCTTCTTTGCAATAATCTCGAATACCTACTTGGACTAATTTTTCTACATTTTCTAATTTCATTACATTATAAAAAATGGAGGCATGGCTATATTCAAAACCTTCATAGCTATTTCGTAAATCCATGTGGGCATCAATTTGCAGAATACCAAAGGAATTAACTTCTGCCAATGCTTTGATTTGTCCGTAGGGAGTGGAATGATCTCCACCTATTAGTCCCGCAATTTTTCCGTCTTTTAATAATTTTTTAGTAGTAAGATAGGTGTTGTCAATAGTTTCTTTATTTGCATTTTCTATAGACTGAGCAAAATTTTCCATGATGGGGTTGTTCTTGACAATGCCCCCATTTTCTAAGAAGTCAATCATTATTTTTGCTTTCTTTCTGAAAGCTGTACTTTTTTGAACAGTCTCTACATCCACGGGCTTCCAATAAATGGCGGATTTTTGCCACGCCTTTTCCACATTGCAATCTTCTAAATCTAATTGATAAGAAGCTTCTAATATATTTTCTGGTCCAGTAGAAGTTCCGTCTCCAAAAGAAACCGTAACATCCCAAGGCACACTATGCAAAACGACTTTGGAAGATTCGTAATCGAATGGTAGCCCAATAAAATTGCCATTTTTGAGTCCAATTCCACTTGGGTTAAATGCAGTAGATTCCATTGATGATATTTTAATAAACTATTATTTATACTTGAAGTACACCTACATTAAATGGTTCGATAGGCGAGTGGTTTGCTGCTTCTATCCCCTGTGAAATAATGGTTCTGGTTTCTGCTGGGTCGATAATAGCATCTACCCACAACCTCGCCGCTGCATAATAAGGTGTTGTTTGTTCGTCGTATCTTTTCTTTGTTTTTTCGTACAATTCTTTTTCTGCTTCATCATCGGCAGGTTCGCCTTTCTTTTTCAACGAACTTAATTGAATTTGAGTTAATACCTTTGCAGCTTGAGCACCTCCCATAACGGCTATTTTTGCTGTTGGCCAAGCCACAATTAATCTAGGGTCGAATGCTTTTCCACACATCGCATAATTCCCTGCTCCGTATGAATTTCCGACGATAATAGAGAATTTAGGCACAGTACTGTTCGATACGGCATTTACTAACTTTGCTCCATCTTTGATAATGCCACCGTGTTCGGAACGAGAACCCACCATGAAACCCGTTACATCGTGCATGAAAACTAAAGGAATTTTCTTTTGATTACAATTCATTACAAACCGTGCCGCCTTGTCTGCTGAATCAGAATAGATAACGCCTCCAAATTGCATTTCTCCTTTGGCGTTTTTAATGACTTCTCTATTGTTAATCACTATTCCTACACTCCAACCATCAATGCGAGCATAGGCACAAATAATCGTCTGACCATAATCTTTTTTATATTCTATATATTCGGAATTATCAACTAATCTATCTAAAATAATTCGACTATCGTATGGTTTAGTTCTTTGGGCTGGAAATTCTTCGTATAGGCTATCGAAAGGTTTTAAAGGTTTTTTAGCTGTTATTCTGTCAAATCCCGCTTTTTCATGATGCCCCATTTTACTCACCAAGTCTTTGATAGTGTCGAGACAAATTTCATCATTTTCCATTTTATAATCTACAACACCGCTAATTTCGTTATGAGTAGTTGCCCCGCCTAGGGTTTCTTTATCTACATCTTCTCCTATGGCTGCTTTTACGAGATATGGACCGGCGAGAAATATAGAACCTGTTTTATCAACAATTAATGCTTCGTCGCTCATAATAGGTAAATAGGCACCTCCTGCAACACAACTGCCCATGATGGCTGCAATTTGAGGAATACCTTTACTGGAAAGTACAGCGTTATTTCTAAATATTCGCCCAAAATGCTCTTTATCAGGAAAGATTTCGTCTTGCATAGGCAGATAAACCCCCGCACTATCTACTAAATAAATGATAGGTAACCTATTTTCTAACGCAATTTCTTGAGCTCTCAAATTCTTTTTTCCTGTGATAGGAAACCACGCTCCAGCTTTAACAGATGCGTCATTGGCAACTACAATTACTTGTCTATTTTTTATAAATCCGATGGTTACAATTACACCGCCTGCGGGGCAACCTCCATGCTCGGCATACATCTCATAACCCGCAAAAGCACCAATTTCAGTTTGAGGTTTGTCGTCATCAAGAAGGTAATCGACCCGTTCTCTTGCTGTCATTTTGCCAGCGTTCTTTTGTTTTTCTAGCTTTTTCTTACCACCTCCTTCCATTATGGTTTGCAATCTTCTTTTCATTTCTCCGATAGAAAGGTACATCGCATCCACATTTTTATTTTTCTTCAATTCTTCCACATTCATTACGTTCGGTTTTCTTTTTATAATATTGGAACTTGACAGTTGATAAGATAGCCTTATCTTCTCAAATATAATAAATTTTGTGAATGTAATCTTGACTTTATTTGGGCATCAAAGATTACTTTTTGACACAAATTAGATAGGCGAATAGCATTTTAAGGGTCAAAAAGGGAAATATTGACAATAAACTAGGCATTTCCTACCTGAAAAGCTCAACATCGAGAGTGAAATATACATAACTTTGGACTATCATTTTTATCATTAAATCCCTAAGCAAATGTTCTGGAATAGAAAACCGAAATATCAAACTGTTCAAGTCACAGATACTAATTTTAACGAGCTTGTTTCTAATGTTGAAACGCCCATACTTCTTGATTTTTATGCTGAATGGTGTGGTCCTTGTAAAGTTTTAGGTCCATTTATTGATGAACTGGCAGAGGAATATGAAGGAAAAGCTTTGGTTGCCAAGGTCAATACCGAATTAAATCCAGCATTGAGTCAAGCCTTTAAAATTAAATCAATTCCCACTATGGTTGTTATCAAAAACAATAAAGTAGTAGAACGGTTTCAAGGGTTGGTTCCTAAACCAGATTTGGCGGATATTTTAGATAAATATATTGGTGTAGAAGTAGAGAAGTAGGGTTATGTGTATTTGTTGAAATATTATTCATTTATGAGGTTGATATCCTATTCGTAGAAAATAAGATTAAAGTTTAAATCGGATGAATAGCGGCCATCTTTTAACATTTTTTGGTGCATTTAATCTAAGGTAGAAAGCGAATTTATGTACTTAAAATAGATGTTTTAATTCAAGAAGGAAGTAGTTTTTAGCTACTTCCTTTTTTATTTAAAAGAAATAATGCTTCTTTAATATCTGCCATATAGATTTGAAAAAACTCTTCTACGTAAGGACGATGGTTGAAGTAGCCTTCTTTAAAGTTTATTTTGGCTTGAGAAAGTAATTTTTTTGCTGTTGAAAATTCCTCATTTTGAATAGCAATTTGGGCAGCCCAATATTTCAAATCTGCATTTTTAGGACGATTTTCAATTCCATACTCGAATATCTCTAATGCTTTGTCCGTTTGCCCCATTTTTAAATAAGTCATACCATGAAAAACGAATGCCTCGGGAGCGATATAATCAGGGCTTGTTGTTTTTAATTCTTCTTCAAAATGTTTCTCCCAATAGTTCAATGCGG
>CALAJP010000112.1 GCA_937922815.1 uncultured Saprospiraceae bacterium | reverse complement strand
CTTTCTCGCCCAGATAGTCCAAAAAAATACATGGAAATCAATCGATTGTATAAAGATTTGGACCGCAGGCAGAAAAAGGTACAACCATTACTGCCTCTTATTTCAAAAGAAGGTTATCAAGCAAAAATTAAGATTATTGATTATGAGACAAAAGAACTTCACTCTCGAAAATTAGCAGCAGAGCATCTAAGCAATGATTATTTTAACCAACTAGAATATGCTCAACAAAACAATAAAAAATCTATTGCTCGAGAAGTTTATAATAATATTTATCTATTAGAACGATATGCTCCCTATGATACCGAAGCTCGGTATATAAAAAAACAGGCCTTCGATATAGGCGTTTCTAATGTGGCTGTTATTATCGAAAATAAAATAATTCCAACATCAGTTATCGAGCAAAATCTATTCAAAAGTAGAAGTCCATTTTGGATAAACTTACATATTAATCCACCCAGTTTTGACCAAATAGACTTGGTCGCAAAAATCCATCTTAAAGAACTTATTGAAAGCCCAGAACGCATTATAGAAAGCAATTTTATTGAAACGCGTGAAATAGAAGGAGAGACTTATCCCGTTTTAGATAGAAAAGGAAATGAAATAGTAGATTCTACGGGAGCTGTTTTGGTCGAAACGGAAATTATTATTGCAGAAGCAAACGTATTCAAAACTGTTCAACAGAAATCGGCAAACTTATTCGCAAATTTAGAATTTTTTGAACCTAAATCTAAAGCAAAACTTGACAATATTAGCCTTGATAGTCAAAGTGCATTCGAGCATGTTTTCTTTCAAATACAAGGCGACCCTAGAGCCGTACCCCAAAACATTTTAGATCAACCGAATGGAGCGATTCCTTTTCCAAACAAAATAGACTTTTTTAGATTAATAGCTCCTACTCTCGAATCCAAAATAACACAGGCAATCAATCATAATGATATACGAATTAGTAGCGTTGATATTATAGCAAACAACTAAATCATAAGATATTTTTTATAAAGCGACGTTTTTAGGTTGGGTTACTTTCATATAAATTGAGAGTGACCCAAATCTATTTTTATAAAAAAACCTCCCAAATGCAACCAAGTTGCATTTAATTTTATACATTTGCATTATGATACCAAATCATATTTTATCACTAAAAATTATATAATGAAAAAGTTATTAGTTTGGTTGTTTATTCCTGCTGTTATATTGTCATCTTGTGCCGATGATGAGCCAGACATTGAGAATGAAGAAGAATTAATTACGACAGTAATTTACAAATTAACGTCTGACGACCATACGGCGGAATTCAAGTTTCAAGACTTAGATGGAGATGGTGGAGATGCTCCTGTAATTACAGTAGATACGCTAAACCCAAATACTGTTTATACGGCAACTTTAGAATTTTGGAATGAAGCGGGAGGTTCTCCTGAAGACATTACCGAAGAAGTAGAAGACGAAGCACTTGAACACCAAATATTCTTCGCAAGCACTACAGAGCAATTAAGTATTGCATACGGAGATATGGACAGTGATGGCAACCCAATTGGACTTACTTCAACCCTTACTACTTTAACTGCATCATCAGGAAAATTAACGATTTCATTAATTCATGAACCCAACAAAGATGCTGAAAACGTTTCTAATGGAGATAAAACGAATGCAGGAGGAGAAACTGACATCGAAGTTACTTTTGATGTTGAAGTTCAATAAAAATATTTTTTTTATAATTTGTATGTTTTGTTTTTCATGTGTTGCCTTTGCTCAAAAGGCAACACTGAAAGGCAGTATTGTAGATGAAAGTACCCATCAAGCACTTAGTTTTGCTAATATTTTCATTAAAGAGATAGAAAAAGGAGCTACTTCCGATGAAAATGGTGATTTTGAAATCTCAAATATTCCCACAGGAAAATACCACATTCGAGTGACGCATTTAGGTTGCGAACCTCAAATTATTTTCATAAATATTGAAAAAGACACTTCTATACATATCCACCTACATCACCATAGTGAACTACTGGATGAAGTAGTCATTCATGGTCATCATTCTGGAAATTCTGCGACCGAAAATAGTAGTTCTCTAAATCAAGGATTTATTAAAGAACAAGCCAATTTAGACTTATCACTGTTGCTTGAAAATATTTTAGGAGTCAGTGCTTTAAAAACAGGAAGCAGCCTATCAAAACCTATTATTCATGGCAATTTCGGGAACCGAGTTACCATATTAAATAATGGCATTCCTCAATCAGGACAGCAATGGGGCAACGATCATGCACCAGAAATAGACCCTATCACCGCAGACCATATCTCTGTTGTTTCGGGTGTATCGTCAGTCCAATATTTTGGAAACACACTGGGAGGCTTAGTCCTTATAGAACCAAAAAATATAAACAAAGAACCTCATCTTCATGGTTTTGTGAATTACATCTACGAATCTAACGGTAAAGGGCATACCGCTAATTTAAACATCGAAAAAGGAGATTCTTTATTTTCATGGCGGTTGACAGGAACTTACAAACAGAACGGAGATAAATCTACGCCCAACTATCTGTTAAAAAATACAGGAGGTAATGAAAAAAATATTTCTTTGCAAGTAGATAGGAATATTACGAAAAACTGGTTTAGCAAACTCTACTATAGTCGTTTTGATGCCGAAATTGGTATTCTGCGAGGCTCACATATAGGAAATACTACCGATTTGGAATTAGCACTCAATCGAGATATTCCCTTTTTTACGGACAATAATTTTTCTTATAATATAGAATCTCCCCGACAAAGGGTTATTCATCACTTGCTAAAAGTCGAAAATAATATTATTTTAAATGATAAAAAGGCATTTAAAATAACCTATGCTAATCAAATCAATAAACGAGAAGAGTTTGATGTTCGTAGGCAAAACCAATCTGACCGAGCTGCTTTGAGCCTTATTCAATCCAATCACTTTTTTGATGCTCAATATCATTTTGAAAGTGAAAATTATTTTTCGAAAATAGGCACTCAATATCGTTTTACAGATAACGAAAATCAAGCAGGAACAGGAGTATTACCTCTCATTCCTGATTACAGAACATATGAAGGAGCTGTTTATGCTCAAAACCAATTTAGTTTCAATGCATTAGATTTAGATTTCGGACTTAGGTATCATTATATTAGAAGTGATGTTCAAAAAATAAGTAATGATTTGCCCAGAAGAATTATAGATTTTAGGCATATCAATCATAATTTTGCGGTACTTTCTGGGTTAAGTACGACTTGGAATGAAATTGAAAGCAAATTTAACCTTGGTTTTGCGACTCGAAACCCTGCAATTAACGAACTTCATAGTTTTGGATTACATCAAGGCATCAGTGCATTAGAAGAAGGTAACGCAGATTTGAAAGTCGAAAAAAACTTCAATTCGTCGATTGCTCTAAATCGTACTTTCAACGAAAAATTTCATATAAAAACACTTGTCAAATATCAATATTTCAATAATTATATTTTCTTAGAACCTCAAGACGAACTAAGATTAACGATAAGAGGTTCATTTCCTGTGTTTTTATACAAACAAGCTAACGCTGGTATTTTCAGTGTAGATGCTTCTGCCTATTTACAAATAACGGAAAACCTAACGACTAACTTGCAATATGCCTACTTGAGAGGTAGAAATCTATCAAACTCAACCGATTTGGTTTATATGTCTCCGAATCATATTAAAGCCAGTATAAAATATTCGTTCAAAACCAAAAGCATTAATCATAATTTGAGCCTAGAACAATCGTGGACTGGTGAACAGAAAAATATTAAAGGGATTTTTGACTTCGCTCCCCCACCCGATTCGTATTTCCTAACGGATTTGAAATGGCAAACGGATATAAATATTTTCAAGAGAAATTTGCATTGCTTTTTTGCGGTAAAAAATGTTTTTGATACAGAATATAGAAACTACTTAAATAGACAAAGATACTTTGCCGATGAAACGGGCAGGTCTTTCAATATTGGGTTACGATTTGATTATTAAGCTTCTCCGTAAATTTTTAAGTATTCTTTTTTTTAATAAAATACTACCTTTGCAACATAAATTAAAAATCAGCACCTATTGAGTTTTATTATAAAAATCTAATTTTCTTATTAATTCAATAGTGTACTTATTTCATTTTAAGTAAGAGTAAAGAATATAAAATGCAAAAAACAGATTTCCTAGAAGAATTAAGACAGCGTAAGATGCTTCACAACTTTACGCCTGGTATTGAAGAGGCTTTAGCCACTAAAAGAGTTGTTGGCTATATTGGTTTTGACCCAACCGCACCTTCTTTGACCATAGGAAATTATATCCAAATAATGATTCTTTCCTTTTTTCAACGTGCTGGCCACCAACCCATTGTGTTAATGGGAGGAGCAACAGGTAGAATTGGAGACCCTTCGTTTAAGGACACAGAAAGAGTTTTAAAAAGTAATGATGAATTAGAGGAAAATCTGAATCGTCAAATGGAACAATTTAAAAAATTGTTGAATTTTGAAACAGGTGAGAATAAAGCTATCCTTGTCAATAATTATGACTTCTACAAAGACATGAATGCCTTGGATTTCTTAAGAAATGTAGGAAAAACTTTGACCGTAAACTACATGATGGCAAAGGAATCTGTTAAGAAAAGAATCGAAACAGGAATTTCTTTTACAGAGTTTAGTTACCAATTATTGCAAGGTTTTGATTTTCAATGCTTGTTTGAAAAATATGATTGTGTTTTACAAATGGGTGGTTCTGACCAATGGGGAAATATAACAACAGGTACAGAATTCGTAAGAAAAAATCTTAATAAAAAGGTTTTTGCGATTACTACTCCCCTATTGACTAAATCAGATGGAACGAAGTTCGGAAAGTCAGAGAAAGGGAACATCTGGATGGATGCAAACCTTACTTCTCCATTCGAGTTTTACCAGTTTTGGTTACGTTGTAATGACGAAGATTTATCTAGCTTTTTCAGATATTTTTCTTACAAATCGGTTGCTGAAATTGAAAAATTAGAAGAGGAATATAAAGACAATCCTAATGCATTGAAAAAACTATTGGCTCAGGAGCTAACAGAAAGAGTACACTCGGCTTCTGATTTGAAAAATGCTGAAATCATTAGCGATATTCTTTTCAAAAAAGGAAATAGTAAAATGCTAAATCAATTGGATAATGAAGGGTTTTTAGC
>CALAJP010000111.1 GCA_937922815.1 uncultured Saprospiraceae bacterium | reverse complement strand
GACATAAAAATAGAAACTTGAATACGCTTGTCTTTCAAATATTCCGTTTCTTCGGTTTCTTCTATCACTACTACTTTTCCATCGCATGGACTTAGTATTTCTGTAGGGTCAAAGTTAGTAACTGTTCTGTTTGGGTTTCTAAAAAACTGTAGCACCAAGACTAAAACAACCATTAAAACTAATGAAACAATACCTGTTATCATTGGACAACAAGCAAAAATATTTACTACTGAAATAATTATAATTATTGCAATTATGACATTTCTAATTATCGTATATCCTTCTTTGTGAAACATATTATTTTTTGGTGTAAAATTATTCAATTATAAATAAATATTAGAACTATTTGCAAAAGTATTTGTTTGTAAGCTAATTTTAAGCAAACATATTATAGTTATGAATATCGCTGATACCATTCGCAAAAGACGTTCTGTTTTTCCTAAACAATACTCTACTGAAACTATTTCAAAGGAAGAACTTTTATCTGCTTTGGAATTAGCCAATTACGCTCCTAGCCATAGAATGGTTGAACCGTACCGTTTTATAGTATTTCAAAAAGAGAGTATCCCTACTCTACTTGAACTATTAAATGATTCACTTGCTGAAATTCCTGCACTCAAAAAAAGTAAAACTATTACCAAGCTTGAACACTCGAATGCTATCATTTTTATTATTCAAAAAAATAGTGACATCGTTCCTAAATGGGAAAATACTGCCAGTATGGCGATGGCTGTTCAAAATATATGGTTAGGTTTTGCAGACAAAAATATTGGTTGCTATTGGAGTACTCCACCTTGGGCTATCCAACTCCACAAGCAATTGGGCCTTCAAGAAAATGAAGAATGTAGAGGACTGCTTTATGTTGGTAAAACTGATGACTACCCTACCGATTCCCATCCTATGAGGAGTGATTTTGAAGGGAAAGTGGAATGGAGGTAGAGATTGGTATTATTGCGAGTTAACATTAAAACCTTACTTAAGTTAACTCACAACAATACCTAAAAGTTTATAACTACTTCACTACTTTAAAATAAGGAATATTATCCTCTGAAAGGTTTTCATCGTAAACTTTTTCACTGTTGTAGAAGATTTTTTTAACTCGAATAATATTTCTTGACTCTCTAACTAAATCTATATTAATTGTGTCAGATATACTTTCATTCCACTTTATAAGTGCAGTTCTATTTATAGATGAATCAACACCATTGTTCTTAGAAAGATACAATTTCATTTGATATACATCCTCAGTGTCATATATAGAAAATCCGTAAGGTGAATCTAAGTTAGGTTCGTAAATTTCAATAAACCCGTTAGTATCTTTTTCCAAAATTCGTATTTTTGACGTATTTAGTGTATTAGCTGAATTTGGATCTAATAAATCAGATTGACTTTCTGAAAAAACACTAAATGATACAATATCTAGACCTAATGGGACATTTAAACAACAATCACTATCATCGTTACAAGAAGTAATTACAACAAGTAGTGGAAAAATTAGTAAATAGGTATATCTCTTCATAGTACTTATACTTTTACGGGTTAATATTATAAAACATTTTCTTTTTGTAATTGAAATCATTAGAGCCAGGATTCCAGTTATTATAAGAAAAATAACCATTCTCATTATCTGACCAGCCCCAATTCATATGCAAATATGTATGTGTTGTTCCTGTTTGACAATAGGTAGAACTTCTATATCCATCACACACCCATGCATGACCATCTTCATAGTTGTTTGTACAAAAAAACCAAAAGCACTTTCTTTCGTTTCTTCCTCCACTTAAAATGACTGGTTTTCTATTTCTAATTTGACTTTTGACCGTATGAACATTAAACGCAGATTCATTTGCCGTAGAGTATCCAAAATCTTGTCGAAAAGAGGAGGCAATTTCACTATTTCTAGCACTAGAACCATCACACCCCCAATTCATATTTACCGCATCAGCAATATCCCTCATCAATCTTGCTGTTTGAGTTGATCCACTTGAATTAGGCATAGCATTCCAATTGTAATTTCTCGGAAATTCATGATAATTCATAATTTGTGCCATTGCTGTTGCTACACAACCTGTTGGAGGTCTATTATTAGGACGTGTTGGACAGTCACCTGAATTTCCAGCAAAAGTATTATACCCCCACCATTGACCCCATGTGGTGTTTAATAATGGAGAATAGCTTACATAAGTATCATCGCATCCGCCTCCTGGACCACCGCAATCGTCAAAATTTTTCTCAGAATTTCCTGTGATTGCATTTTGGATACGGCAAGGAGTCCAAGAGTTTAAGTTTTGTGAAACTTGAGTACTCTTAGATCTTAATTTTTCTATTGATTCATTTGTGTTTTCTAACCAACTCACTAATTCATATGGATATGAACCTTCATCAAAAGAAAACGAACTAGTGGTTGAAAAAGCTTTTATTGGCTCTGACCTTCTATCTCCAGATAGAATAACAAATCCACCTCCTTTATAATTAAAAATATAAAAGTTATTCAATTTATTGTTACCAGGAATAGACAGTTGACTTATGATTGACTTTGAGGATAGATTATTAGTTCTTTTAGCTATTGAGGATAGGTTATCATCTTGCGGAAACTCTATCAAGCTTGCTATTGCTACAGCTTGTTCTTCATCTACATAATTTTTTAAATTTAATTCCGATATGGACTCCACTATATCAATATCATCTTGACATGAAAAAAATGTTACTATAAAACAAAAAATAATTAAAGAAGGTATAATTCTATTTTGCATAATATTAATTTTTAAAACTCCACACTCCCAAAACAGCGAAACGGTGGAGAAAAAATAATTCATTTCGCATACTCAAATGAATAAATAATCCGTATCTTGCAAACAAACAAATCCTCAAACCGAGGTGAGTTAGCTCATTAGTGTATGTCAGTTGGGAGCTCAAATCAACAAGACTACAATTAATGGGCTTTTTTATTTCCAGCCTTATTTACGTTCTCGTTTTATTGTTTCATAAGAAGTACATTGGATTAATAACACTGCAAGATAATAATAATAATAATAATAATA
>CALAJP010000110.1 GCA_937922815.1 uncultured Saprospiraceae bacterium | reverse complement strand
CTATTTTCAATTATAGGCAATATATTTGCATCTCCAAAAAAACGAGCATCTTAGTATGCTTTGATTTTGGCCCGTTCGTCTAGGGGTTAGGACGCCAGGTTTTCATCCTGGAAACAGGGGTTCGATTCCCCTACGGGCTACAATACCTATATTAAAAGCCCTTGTAAGTCAGTGATTTGCGAGGGCTTTTTTCATTTCAAGTAACAAAATAGTAACAAAAGTTTGGTAAGTAACGGAAAGAATAAGAAAGTCATTCTTATTTTAATGTTTTACCTACAGGTAAATTAAGTAACCTGAGTTTGATGGTTGGTTCATCTGTATTGGGTTGTTTATTTGGATATGTGCAGCATACCCCCATTCAATTTTGGGTATTTCAAGTCTTATATTTTTCGTAAAAATTTAGGGTAGGGGGTATGCGAAGTTTTAAGATACCATGGGGCGTAGTATGTGAGGACTACCACTTAGGAAATATAATGTTTAATTTTTTTTTATATTGAAGTCGAATCCATGAAATTAAAAAATTCCATTATGAAGATTTTACTAAGCCTAATACTATCCTTAATTCTAAACGCAGTATGCGTATTTGCTCAAAACGGAAATCTTAGCTATTTAGCTGATCCTTATGATAATAATAAATACCACATTAAAGATAGTTACAATCAAACTGTTGGGTATTTAATTTTAAATCAATACAATCAGGATGAGGCTAGTGTTTATGATGCTAATATGCGATTTGTGAAAAAAATAAGTTTCGGAAATAGTAATAACACAAGCATTTATGACCCAGGAGTTGGACAAGGGCAAAATATTCAAATTAATACGGCTAACTTTTCAATTGACCCATCATCCATTCAGCCAATAAATGGTGATGAGTTTATGAGAGGTGTAAATTTAGCTAATCAGAGGGCTGAACGAAGAAAGCAGCAAAATCTGAGAGAAGCTGATATTGCAGCTAAATATATATTAATGGGATATGATTCAATTAATAGTGGAAATTACAAATCGGCCATAAGCTATGCAAATATGGTTGATGAAAACAAGCATCCACATTTGAAATGTGATAAGTATACCTTACTTGCAACAACTTTGATTATTTTGAAAAATAGCAGCTATAAAAGATATTATAATCTCGTAAGAGCTAGCTGCACTTCTGATGTTACATCTCTATTAGATAATCTAATTAGTGAAATGAAATAAATAATAAATGTTGTAGATTTTATCGTTCTGATAATTCTTAACCTAGTGCATAAAAAACATTTTTGTGTTAGACTGAATCCGACATGTATCTAATACTTGGACTTCAAGTTATGAAATTGTAAAGTGGAACTCTCTATAATATACTCAGTATTATTTTTAGTAGAAAGTGTTATAATTTATTTAAAGTCAAATATGACTATTTCACATAGATGCAAATATGGCTGACTTAAATATGTCTAAACTTCAAAAAAGAGCTAAGTCTTTTAATAGTATGAATCATAAATTTTCACCGTAACTTTTCACAAATCATCAGGGCACTATTATTTAGAATTAACTGAATCTGTTGATGGCAAAGTTGTTGCCAAGTGTAGGGCAATGATATGGAGACAGATTGTGATGAATAATTTTTCAGAATTGAAACAAGATTTTAAAATTGAATAAAAAATGAAAATTAGCGATGACGAAATTGAAGGGTGCTTGATGTATATTGTGTACATAATTATTGCTCTCGCCTTAAGTGGATTAATTGGTTACGCTCGTTAAAAATTTTAAAGCAATTTAGATTGCTATTTATTAGGGACATATAATTAAATATTCAATAGATGAATAATGTTTTCTTAATTGATTTATGTTTGATATTTTAAAGCTATATTAGTCGCATATAAGCGACTTTCATATAGAATCGGTAAAAGTACCTTAGATATAATTTTAAGTCTAGAGTCAGCTTTGAGCCCAATCTTGAATGATGCTCATCTTTGGCGCAAAACCGAATACATCAACATAAACTTTATTTATTTCCTCTTTTACTTGTTGTATAAATTCATCGGTCGTCGCAATACAGTCATGGATTGTATATAATGGCATATCAGGGTTAGCTGAGAGTAAATTCCTACAAATCAAGTCAAGAATAATATAAGCCTCTGTAGATTGTAGGACTCTTGCCAGTGGACATTCTAAATCTCCCTTTTTCCATTTATTGTAACCACACCCATTTCTCATTTTAGTGTATCCAGTATTGATATACGATATCAAACTCATTATGGTTGGGAACCTATGTTTAAACCATTTTGAGTATTTGCATTCGATTCTTTCAGGTCGGAACATGATAGAAAGTAGCTTCTTCTTTGTTTTGCTTATCTTTTTATCCTCAGTCAAATATTGATATTTTGCTCCAGATAGGTAGTTGAGGTCTTGTTCCCATGCTTTGAGTAGGTAAGTATATAAAGTGCCATTCTTAACCATTTCCTTGTATTCGGCAACATCTTCTCTCTCTACACCCCCCATATCCGACATCGTATATACCGTATTAGATGATAGATTCTTATTCGACGTTATTATTCTTTCGTTTATTAGCTCTTGTATCTCCCTCTTGTTCTTAGAAAACAAGAGGATGATAATCAGCGGTAACGAGTTGGATATGTCTATTCCTACTAGACTATTTCCGTTTACGGTTAGACATTGACGGTATGACTTCTGAATGCAACAAAGAGGTGTGTAGAGTCTGTTGGTCTTTCCAGTTTTCCATACTCTTATTGACTGTTTCTTGATACCTGATAGTATTGATATTTCTCTCTTTATTTTTAGAAACTTACCACTTGCTAAGTCCTTGTTTAAAATGTCTTTTGCTCTTTTGTAGTCAATGTCAATGTCGTCAAGTTTGTGATATAGTTCTCCGTATTTGTCTGAATTTGGTTTGCTATTCTTTGCAAGTTGTCGTTTGAACTGTCTATCATTTATGATGATTATTGAGTAGTTCTCATCATCATAGTTGGGCGAAAAACTATATCCTTTACTTTTACTAGAGTGCTCATAGTGCCAGTACCTATTATCTGTTTCTATTATTCGGGTATCTATAAGATAGTCTAAATATTTTTTATAGTCGTGACCTAGTACCTTCTTTAAGTAACTAGCCTTGAGGTTTGTGGTATTCTTTAGATCTTCAGTTTTATTTGAATTGTCTTTTAAGGTCTTAATTCTGCTTCGTGATAAATTATCAACGATGTATAGCAGCCTAGTCCTTAGTTTTTGAGGATTAGCTGCGAATGCCATTGAGCCATTTGTCGGAGGAGTAAAGAATAAGGCATTATCAACGGCTCCTAAAATGTCGTTTTTGACCACAAATAAAAAACTATTCCCCTCCACCAATGATTTCATTTGTTTTGCATTGATTGCGTTTAGATTATTGGCCTTATCGTTTAATTGTATTGTCATAGAAATAGTTGATATGTCCAAACAGAAATTGTTAAGAGTATTTTCATAAAGAACTTATGAGGCTTTACTAGGTTTCTTAGAAAAAAGAAAGCCAGTACTACCTGACTTTCCTTTTGGTTTTAGCTACGGTGAATCACTCGTTTTGTGGGTTATTGTAGTACCATATCTGCTCCTGCAAAAGCCGTTTAGCAGCCTTTATGCCGCTAAGCTCAAATAGTATTAACTCTTTCCCTTTATCTACCCTTATTGCAATCATTTCGGGCTCATTTTGGCGATCCCTCATAAGCACTTTAATCCTTACCCTTTTTGACTTTGAGGTCTTAATCTTCTTAAGTGCAAGAAGTCCTTGATGCATTAGTCCAATTCCTTTACTAGATGGGAAATTGTCATATATCCACCGTCTGATATGTGCCACATCTTGCGCGTACTTATGGTTTAACATGCTTTTGCTTTTTTAAGGTGAATAAATGATGCAGCTTCTTCTTCGATTTGTTCCAAGGTCTTGACTTCATTGGATAGCATCCAGTCTTCGAGTTCTGACTTTTTGAAGTAGAGTTTTTTACCCTGTTTGTAATGTGGTAAATTGTTTGAAGAAGTTTTCTTGTAAATAGCAGATTTTGACAACCCTAAAAAAAGGATTGCTTCATCTACCGTAAGAATTGTTTTACCAATAACCAAACTTACTTTTTCCATTCTTGTCAATGGAAACAATTTTTCTTTGCTCATATATGTAATTTTGTAACTGAAAAATATCAAGCCATCTCTGCAGCTCGTGGTCACAAAATTATATTCAATGGAAGCTAGATGAAAGAAATCGTACTAAGTATGAGAATAGATACTTAGGATACTTAGTTTTTTGAGATAGGTGTTGAAGGAGATTTTGTATTATTCAATTCCGATAAAATCGAATCAATTGTTTGATAGAAATTTGGTTTTCTATTTTCATTTTCGGTTTGGTATTGAGATTTTGCTACGTCAAGTTTTGTTATGGGTGCTGATTTTCTTAGAAAAACATTATAGGCACGTTGCCAGAAATCTTTATCATCAATATATTCATAAGTAATTAATTCGTCTACTAAGTAAGCAAGTAGTCTTTTTGATTTTAGCCAGTTTACTTTTTTGAGGCTAGTTTTCGCCTCACCACTTGTTGAGAATAGTTTTTCAAAATCCTCATATTTGGATTCTTTTTCGATAATATGTTTGCCTTTTATTCTTGCACAAAAGAGCAAATCGAATAACTTCCTTTTAGATTTTTCTTCCTTCATCCATTGAAAGATTTTAATCTTCTCTGTGCTTAAATCAATGAAGCTTGATAGAATTTTATGTTTCGAAGGGTTTTTAATTGTTTCTTCTTTCAGTGCTTCCTCAAGGTCTATGAAATATGGTTGGATTACTTGTTTCCAGTACTTTCCATTTAAAGCAAGCTTGTATTCATCCTCTGGTCTAAGATAGATATAGTCTTCGTTTTCATTTAAAATATAAATTACACAACATTTGCTAAAAAAGAAAAGTAGTTCATTGTCTTTAAAGCGTCTACTTAAACTTATAATTTCAAGTCTTGCTAGGTTCATTGTTTTTGGGTGTTCAATTTCGGGGTAGTATCTTATGAGATTTTTTCGAGTGCTATTGAAGCTTTCGTCAGAGTGTCTCGACATAACAATTTCCTCAGCAAAATCTAAATATTCAATATCTTGAACAACACTAATAAAGTTCAATTTTTTGTTTAGAGGTATTAAATGAGATAATATTTTATGATTTAACGGGTGTGGATTTGATTCCGCAATCTTTCTTATTTCTTTACTAATATCCATTTTTAAACGTTAAAATAAGTTTGGTAATCCCTTTAAAGCTTTTGATTTTTCTTCATCAATATAATTCAAATATTTAATAGTTTCTCTAGTTGAGGATTGCCCCATGGCGTCTGCTATGGTTTTAAGGTTTGTTCCACTACTTAAAAGTAATACTGCAAATGTATGCCTAGCGCAGTAAAACGTTATATGCTTATCTATCCTAGCATTCTTTACCCATACCTTTATAGATTTATTAATCGCTGTATCACTTGGTAATGAGAAGATATTATCATTTGTCTTACCTCTTTTTCTAAGTAGTTTCTTTGCAGTTTCGGGTAAGGTATTAAGTATTTGTTGACTTGTTTTCGCTCTCTTTATGTCTAGTTTGCCATTTTTTATATTGCTCCACTTTAATTTTCTTATTTCGGCTATGCCTAAACCCGTAAAGCAGCTAAATAAAAAAGCTCTTTTGGTTTCAGCATTACCGCAATCGGTGTTAAATAGAATACTTAATTCTTCTTTTGTGAGGATATTCTTTTTTAGTTGTCCATTTATTCTCTTAACAGATACCCCCTCGCATGGATTTGACTGAAAATATCCATCTCTTACTGCAGTTTTCAATAGTTTTTTGAACTTAGAGAAGTAGTTGTAAGGCGACTCACCATTAAGACCAGATTTGTGCTTAAGAAAATCCGCAAACTCTTGACATACCTTAGGGTTTATTCTATTACATGGAACCTTATTAGATTTTGCAATCAAATAATCAAGTTTCGCTTGCCCTTTTAGCCCTTGGTGCCCTTTTATCTTGTTGTTTTTGTCTATAAATATTAGGAATTTCTCTAATGAATACCTTACGAGCCGTATGTCTTTACCAGTATAATTGTCTAAAAATAGCTTAAAGTATTCAATGAAGTTGACCTTGCTTTTATTCTTAGGTGTGTATCCGTATTCTGCTCCTGTGAGCTCTAATTCTCTTTCAGCCCTAATTCTATCCACAATTAGCTTTTTCTCCTTCCTGACGGCTGCTGAGTCATCTTTAGAGGTGTATATGCCTAGTGTTTCATAATGCCTTTGGCCATTTTGGTATATATCTAAGTAGTATGACTTTCTACCTTTGGCTAATTCCTTAATTCTGATTTTTACAGACATAAATATGTTGATTTTAAAACGAGTAACAAACGAGTAACAAATATATGGAATCTTATGATACAATGAAAGAAACAAAAAGAAAGCCTATATTGCATAAAAGGTTGATTTAATTGCCTTTAATATACTTTTAGCTTCCTTTAATTATTGGGTTGTGTTCCCCTACGGGCTACAAAATATAAAGGCTTTGCAAATCTTTGCGAAGCCTTTTTTAATTTTACCCCCTATGGTCTACATCTACGTTCTCAAAAGCGTCAAGTCAAGAATCCACTACGTAGGTATGACTAAAGATCTAGAG
>CALAJP010000109.1 GCA_937922815.1 uncultured Saprospiraceae bacterium | reverse complement strand
TTTTCGATGAAATACTAAATGTGAATAAAATTATTGTAATTTGGTGGTCATAATATTATGAATATGACAGATTTAAATAAAATAGTTGGAACACTTGTTCTTAGATTGGTTTTAGGACTCATTTTTTTATTGCAAGGGTTTGGTAAAGTCTTTTCCTGGGGAGTAGAAAATGTATATAAAGCAGATTTCTTTTATGGAACTTTCAAGGATTTATTACCTGACTTTGTAATTTATTCAACAGCGTATTACACTTCTTATGTTGAGTTGATCGGAGGATTCCTCTTAGTGCTGGGACTAAGAACAAACTATGCTTTGTATTTTCTTGCTTCCGTTTTAATTATCGTAACTTTTGGACATGGTTTAGCGGAGCCTATTTGGGATTTATCTCATGTTATGTATCGGACCATACTTTTATCGACATTGCTATTCTTGCCAAAAGAGTGGGATATGTTTTCGTTGGATTATATTATTAAGAAATATAAAACTACCAACAAGACTTAAATAACAAAACAGTTTATCACCAATCTTTGTCGCTGGTGTTAGGTTCTGTATCTTTCATTTTAACTTTCTCTTTAACGTCTTTTTCTTGTTGTTCGAGTAGTTTTAGAAGACGCTGAGCTTCTTCCTTTGTCATGTTATCTTGGGGCTGTTGAGACTGCTGACCAGACTGTTCAGAGGGTTCTCCTTTGTCACCTTTCGAATCCTGATTTTCTTCAGACTGCTCTTCCTGCTGTTGTTCTTGTTGGTTTTGCTGTTCTTGGTTTTGCTGTTCTTCTTGGTTTTGTTCGTTTTCTTTCTGTTCTTGATTTTCTTTATTCTGTTGTTGTTCTTGTTCTTGTTCTTGTTGTTTGAGTTTTAGAAAAGCATTTAAAATATTTTCCCTTAACTCAGGATCTTGAGGATTTTGCATCAAAGCATCTTTATAGGCTTCGAAACTAGGCTGGAATTGTTGTTGTTGAAAATGTGTATTTCCTAGATTATATAATGATTTTGCTTTCAAATTAGGATCATTGCTATTGGCAGCCGATGCTTGAAACTGTTCTTGAGCTTCTTCTAATTTGCCTTGTTGATAAAGGCTATTTCCCAAGTTATATTGAGTAGTTGGAGTGCTTTGTTTTTCTAATGCACGACGATAAGCCAACTCTGCAGTTTCAAAATCATCATTTTCGTATGCTTTTTGAGCAGACTGAATATCGTTATAAGCATTTTCGCTTTGTGCAAAAAGAAAAGTAGTGTTTAAAACAAGAAAGTACAAAAAGAAAGCAATTCTATTCATAGTTTATATCGTTTTAGCAATTTTTTTAGTTTTGAAGTTGATATTAGAAAACAAGATAATGAATGCGATTATGACAATTGGGAATAAAAAATATTGATAATAACTCTCAAACTTTTTAAAAGAACGAATTTCTAGTTCCCTTTTGTCTAAAGCCCCTAAACTATTTGATAAACTTTCAATAATTTTTTCATTATTATGAGACATTAAATAAGAGTTGCCCTTTCCAGCATTCGCAACTTCTTTTACCATTTCTTTATTTAATTTCGAAATGACAACTTGTCCGCTTTGGTCTCTTTTCTGAATCCATTTACCACGGTAGTATTGTGGAATGGGAGCTCCTTTTTCAGTCCCAACACCCACCAAGTAAGTTACCACACCATTATTATAAGCTTCTTTGGCAGCGTCAATAGCTTCTTGAGAATGGTCTTCGCCATCCGTAATGATTACGATACCACGATTAGATTCTGTTTCTGCATTTTCTTTTATGTTTTTGTAAGCCATATTTATCGCTTCACCGATTGCTGTTCCTTGGCTGGGTGCTTGTGAAGTATTTGCCGTTTTTATAAATAATTCGGCGGCAGCATAATCATTAGTTAGAGGCATTTGCATATAAGCATTTCCAGCAAAAAGGATTAAACCCACTCTGTCTCCTTTCAATTTATTGAGTAATTGAATCGCAAAAGATTTCGCTTTTTCAAGACGATTAGGTTTGATGTCTTGAGCGTTCATGCTGTTAGAAATATCAATAGCTAAATAAATATCAGCGGATTCTTGTTGGACAGATTCTCTTTTGTTGCTCCATTGAGGGTTGGCAAGTGTAATGGAGATTAGTAGTAAAACGATACCGATACCAATAGTTTTCGTTTTCTGAATTGTTTTACTAATAGGGTTGATTTTTAACCTATCTATTGTTTTTTGATTTCCAAAAGATTGGATTTTTCGGTTTTTGTATTTTTGAAAATAAAAATTTAATACAAAATACAGTGGTACGAGAACCAGTAAATATAACGCTTCGGGATGTTCGAATCTAAACATAATTAAAAGAGAAATAAATTTTGGTATGAAAACATAAGGTAATCAGAAGTTATTTTCTTGGTGCGTTTGCACAGTTTTCTTTTTGGCAATGACCGTACAAGTTCAAAGAATGATGCGTTACTTTAAATTCTAAAATATCACCCATCATATTTTTAATTTGTTGGATGCGTGGATCACAAAATTCAATCACATTATTACATTCAATACATATCAAATGGTCGTGTTGTTTGTACCCAAAAGAACGTTCATATTGAGCCAAGTTTTTACCAAACTGATGCTTCTTTACCAAATCACAACTTACTAGCAGTTCCAATGTGTTATAAACCGTAGCTCTCGAAACACGATAATTGTTGGTTTTCATGTGAATATAAAGTGCTTCAGCATCAAAATGGTCTTGTCGAGAATAAATTTCTTCAAGAATAGCATAGCGTTCAGGAGTTTTTCTCAAGTTTTTATTTTCTAAATAACTCGAAAAAATGTCTTTAACTTCTTTTATAATATTATCTGTTGTTTCCATAATTATTGTAAAGGTAATGGTTTTTTATCAATCTAATCTTTCAACAGTACTAACAGAATTAAGTTCGGTAAGTGTATTGATTATTAGATTTGTTTGTTCCTTGTTTTTAACCAATAATTTTATTGTTGCTTCGAAGCCAGCCCTTTTAGCATCAGAACTAATGTTTAAAGAAACCATATCCATGTCAAGTTTATTACTAATGGTTTCCGAAATCTCAGTAATTACACCTTTCCCTTTATCGATTCCCATTATTTTGAACTCTACTTCATGTTCAAAATCATTTTCTTTTATCCATTCCGCATTCAGCGTTCGGTGTGCAAAATTAGCTAGTAGGTTTACTGCATTTTTACAATTGTGTCTATGAATAGAAAGTCCTTTAGAATTGGTGGTATAGGCAAAAATTTTATCTCCAGATATAGGGTGGCAACAAGAAGCCATATGGTAATCTATATTGGTTGCATCTTCGCCATTAATAAGAATTTCATTCGTATAAGTTTCAAGACTATTTGATGAAGTAGGTTGAATATTCGGCTGAGAAGAAGGTTCTTTTTGTGGTTTTGGGGTATTCTCATCAACCTTCAATACAAGAAGATTGGTTTTAGAATCAACATCAAAATTTTTACCGATTTCGGCAAGATTGATAATTTGTTCGCCTATATTATTATAAAATTCTAAACGACTAGTACACTTGAAGTGTTTTTGAAGAGTGTTTATATTTTCTTCGAAAGGCGTTTTTAGGGCTTTAAGTTTTCTTTCTAGCATCTCTTTTCCTAGAGCTGCATGTTTTTGACTATCCTCTTTTAATGCTTGTCTAATTTTAGCTCTCGCTTTTCCTGTTTTCACATAACTTAACCACTCCTTTTTAGGCTTTTGATTTTTATTAGTGATAATTTTTACTCGGTCTCCATTTTGTAGTGTTTGGTTGAGTGGAGCTATCTTGCCATTGATATTAATTGAGGTACAATTAGCACCTACATCAGAATGAATAGAAAAAGCAAAATCCAAGGCAGAAGAATCCTTAGGTAATATTTTCATATCGCCTTTGGGCGTATAAACATAAATCTCCTCATTGAATAAATCAGATTGAAAATCACTCAAAAATTCAAAAGCACTGGCATCTTTGTTTTCTAATATGTCTCTAATATTGTCTATCCAATTATCAAATGCATTGGGAGCATTCGATACATTTTTATATTTCCAATGAGCAGCAAATCCCTTTTCTGCTATTTGGTCCATTCGTTCCGTTCTGATTTGGATTTCAACATGGTTACCTCCCGGACCAATTAAGGTGTTATGAATACTTTGATACCCATTTGCTTTTGGAGTATTTATCCAGTCTTTTAACCGATTAGGAATTACCTGATGAATATTAGTAACAACCGAGTAAACATCCCAACATTTTCTTTCTTCAAGTTCTTTGGATTCAACATCAAGAATAATTCTAATGGCTAATAAATCATGAATTTCTTCGAATTTTACATTCTTATTTTGTAATTTATGGTGAATAGAATAAATGCTTTTAGGTCTTCCGAATACTCGATATGGAATATTCATTGTCTTTAGCTTTTCATCAATAGGTTTAATGAAATCGACAATATATTGTTCTCGTTGCTTTTTAGTTTGATTGAGTAATGAAGCAATTTTTTTGTATTGTTCATTGTCTAAAACCTTCATGCAGAGGTCTTGATATTCGGTTTTGAAACGATATAATCCCAAACGGTGTGCTAAACGAGCATATACATAACTGGTTTCAGAAGCTATTTTTAGCTGTTTGTGCTCAGGCATAGAACCTATCGTTCGCATGTTGTGCATACGATCTGCCATTTTTATCAAAACAACTCTCACGTCTTCTACCAAGGTCATTAATACTTTTCTGAAATTTTCGGCTTGGAGACTTTCGGTGTCATACGATTTGTCCAATTTGGTTAACCCTTTGACAATATTAGCTACTTTTTCGCCAAATTCATTTCTGATGTATTCCAAATCATAAGAAGTATCTTCCACTACATCGTGTAACAACGCACATGCTAAAGAAGTAGCACCAAGTTCTATTTCTTCGGCACAAATTCGAGTAACAGCGATGGGGTGAAATATATAAGCTTCGCCACTTTTACGACGTTGGGGTTCGTGTGCTTTCTTGGCTAATAAGTAAGCTTTGTTGAGTAATTCTAAATCATCTTCATTAATAGGTACTTTTATAACCTCTAACATTTCGTTATAGGCATTGAGTATCTGCTCGTCTTCTTCGGGGCTATATTTTTTAATTTCTTTACTCATGTTTAGTAGCTCTTTTATCCTTCTTCAATCTGCTATTATAGTTTAACTTGCTAGGAAATTATAATGTTTATCATTTCAGATTTAATAGTACAAAATTAAGCTAATAAAATCATAATTTTTATAGGTGAATTAAAGTGATTTTTTATAATTCTTATTTTTTGCTCTAGGATGGAGGATGAAATAGAATGTAATACTTGATTGATGTTAGATTAATGGTGAGATATGGTTGTTAATAGGAAATAAGGTTATTATTAGACCAAATCCAGTGGGTAAATATAGGAACGCAAGTTGGAAAAATAGAAAATATCCGCTATTTTGATGAGGCTGGGAATGTAAGA
>CALAJP010000108.1 GCA_937922815.1 uncultured Saprospiraceae bacterium | reverse complement strand
GAAAAGAACATATAACAAGTCAAACCTGCCGAGTAATTATTAAAGAAAAATAAAAACATAACAGGCATACCATATTGAACATATTTCATCGCTGGATTAGCAGACATATCCATATGCTTAGAGTTGTAATACGTGTAAATTACCGTTGTTATCGCCCAAAGTATGGTAAATAAACTGATGTGCGAACCATAAAAAGGTACTTCAAATGGCAAACGTGCAAAAACATCATAAGAAGATAAATCCGTAGCCCACAAGAAACTCGCTTGCCTGAAATCTATTGTAGCAGGGAAAAACCTAAACAAGGCGTACCAAATTGGCATCTGCAAGACCATAGGCAAACATCCACCCGCTGGATTCACACCATATTCTTGGTATAGCTTCATGTTTTCCATTTGAGCCTTTTGTGGATCATCTGGGTGTTTGCTTTTTAATTTTTCAATTCTTGGTTTCAAGGCAGCCATTTTAGACTGAGCATATAATGCTTTGTATGTCAATGGAAAAACAACCAACTTTACAATCAAAGTCATTAAAATAATAGCAATACCTTCTATTCCAACAAAACCTAATAAAAAGCCAAACAGTGGACGAATAACATATCTATTAATCGTTCCAAAGAAACTCCATCCGTAAGGAATGATATACTGAACATCATCATTATAAGCAGCTAAAACATCATAATCGTTTGGTCCGATATAGAAATTCATTTGCATTCCCGTAGATAATTCACTTTTTGGAATTTCAATAAGAGAAGTAATTTTCTTTAGAGCAGAATTATTTTCGCCTAATACTTCTGTTGTTAAATCCGCAGAATAGAACGGTTTGCTCTTAGCGAATAAAGTTGTATTGAAAAACTGATTGGTTGTAGAAACCCAAGAAACAGGCTCTTTCATAACTTCGTTATCATCAGAACGACAGCTACAATAATCTACATCATCTTCAGCAGGTTTGAAATAAACCGTAGAGTACATTTTCTCAAACTCAGTGTTTCTTTCTAACTTTTCGATATGATTTACCCATCGAAGTTGAACGGTTTCTTTAGATTTTTGGAAATAATTTTCTAACCCTTTCTGTTGGATGCTATGTTTTACTTCATAGTTATCGCCCAAAGAGTAAGACAAAGTAATATTTCTGCCATTGTCTAATTGAGCTACAAAATCAACATGGTTTTCGTTGATTTGAGGGGTAAAGATTAATTCTGAAGTACTAATTTCACCAGCAGCTACTTGAGGAACGGCAAAAATATATTCAAATTTATTTTTATCATTATTAAGTAAAACAAGCGGGTTTTCGATTTCGTTACCCTCTTTGTCTTCTGTAATTGTTTTGTGTTTTTTGACCCAAACATTTTTGATATTTGCACCTTTGGTAGAAAAATCAATTTTCAAAAATTCATTTTCTAAAGAAACGATAGTCTCTTTTCCGACTACGGCAGGGGCGAAAACGCCATATTCTTCATCTAATTTAGCCAATCGATTAGAATCCAAGGCTTGGTTAGTGGTCTCAATCGTTTGGTTATTGTTTTCCAGAACGGTTTCAGATACTGCTTGTTGAGCAACTCTGATAGAATCTTCTATTCTTTGAACTTCTTCTAATTCTTCTGTAGAAGGGGAAGTGTAGTAAAACCAACCTACCATTAAACCCATTAGAAGCAAAAAACCGGTAAGATTATTCTTATCCATACTCTTATTTATATTGTAATAATTCGAATCTAGATTGTGTCTAGTTTTCTTAAAAAAAACACAAATGTACTGTTTTTTAAAAAACTAATCTTTAAAGTTGAATATTAATTAGACGAACATTAGAGCGAAAACCTTTAAGGTAGATTATAAACCGACCTTGAGAGTAAAATTGGGATTCTAATACGAGATTTTGTTATATTGTAATTATAAATATATGTTTAATCGATGCCGAAAAAACCATTATTAATAAATTGATTACAAAAAGTTTCATTTTTTTTGTTAATTGTTTATTAAAATCTATTGTAATAGAGTTGGTCAATAGGCTAATTGTATTTATGTTGTTTATATTTGTTAATTGGGATTGATAAATCAACAAATAGGGTAGTGAATGATTTGTTTGCATGTATTACTGATGCCGAATTAACCATTTAACATTCTATAATCTAATCTAAGATAAAGCACACACATAAACTATTTAAAACCTTAGAAATAAAAAAACCTGAGTAAATGAACAAGTATCTTTTTTTTACAATTTTATGTTGTTGTATTACATTAACAACATCTGCTCAAACATTAGGGCAGTACAAAAAAGCCGCAAAAAAGGCATTCGCAGAGAAAGACTATTACAACTCCATGAAATATCTTTATCATGTCCAAGAGTTTCAAGAGTTGAGTCAAGAAGATAATCACTATTTGGCGGAGTCTGCTTTTGAATTTAAAGCGTTTTCGATTGCACGAGATGCCTACAAAACGATTGTTGATGGTGGTGAAGCGGGAAAATTCCCTTTGACGCACTATAAATTAGCGTTGGCTCAAAAAAACTTAGGTAATTATGATGAAGCAAAAGCTAATTTTGAAAAATTTCTTTCTCAAACGGTTAAACAAGCCTACCCGTTAGAAACTGATTTGGCGGCTAAAGAAATTGAATATTGTGCATGGGCTTCTGATGTAGTGAGTTCTTCTTCGCATAGACATGTTGTGAACCCACTTTCGGACTCGGTGAACACAGAGCAAGCTGAACTGTCTCCATTTTTTATGAATGATAAATTGTATTATTCGTCATTGAGAAGAGACACCTTGTCTAAAAGTAAAAAATACTACTCTAAACTGATGGTTATGGGAAGTGATTCTGTTACTACATCAATTGACGCATTGAATAAAACAGCTACAAGTGCGGCTCATATCGCATTTGACGAAGAAGAAAGTATGATTTATTACACATTGTGTGATTATAAGAATGCAAGTGAACTGATTTGTACTATCAATAGAGCGAAAATGGATCAATCAGGAGCATTTATGAATATGGAAAAGCTACCAGGTATGATTAATACTCCTGGTTTCACCGCAACACACCCTAACATAGGAGTTAACCAAAAAGGAGAGAAAGTTCTTTATTTTGTGTCGGATAGAGTAGGAGGTAAAGGAGGTAAAGATATTTACGCAAGTACTATCAACGAAAATGGTTTTGGAAGTCCAATGAACTTGGATGAAATTAATACTCAATTTGATGATATTACTCCTTTTTATTCTTTCTCAGAAGAAACGCTTTATTTTAGTTCTATGGGAAGAAAAGGCTTAGGTGGTTTTGATGTATTTGGTTTTGATTTCGAAAACAAATCTATTTCACATTTAGAATCTGCGATTAACTCTAGTTATGATGATTTGAATTATTCTGTTTCTAAAGATGGTAAAAAAGTATTTTTATCAACGAATAGAATAGGTTCTAAATTTATTGATTTAACAAACGAAGCTTGTTGTAATGACATCTGGGAGGTAGAAGTTAATGATGTAGATTTGCAAATTATTACCTTTGACAATTCGGATAAATCTGACTTGAACGGAACGAATGTTCAGTTATTAAACGAATCAGGTATTATTGCAGAAAAAGAAGATGCGGCAACTAATATTTATGATTTTGTAGTTACGTTAAACACAGCATATACTTCAGTAGTTAAGAAAAAAGGCTTTAAACCTGCAAACGTAGATATTTCTACAGTTGGTGTTGATAGATCTAAAGGAATTGTTGAAAAAGTATATTTAGACCCTATTACTTATACAGTAAAAGGCGATTTACTTGACGCTTTATCTAATGATTTAATTTCTAACGGTACAGTTGCTTTGGCAGATTGTAACGGTAAAGTTATTGAAACTAAAAAAGGTTTATCTAATTTCATGTTTAATCTAGATAAAAATGCTACTTGTTATAAGTTAATTGGTTCTCATCCTGAATACATTACAGACACCGTTACTATTAACTTGCCTGCGGAATTAGGTTATGAAGATATTGTGATTGAACAAAATATCAAATTAGAGCCTATTCCAATTACGCCTTTAAAATTAAACGCATACTTGCCATTGCCAATTTATTTTGACAACGATATGCCAGACAGACGTTCTAATAAATTGACTACAAAAACATCTTATCCTAACTTAGCGAGAGATTATATTGCTAAAGAATCGGAATACATAAGTGGCTATGCTGGAGGAAACAAAGGAAGAGAAGAAATAGCTTCATTTTTCAATGAAGTAAGATTAGGTGCATCTACATTTGATAAATTCTCTGATGATTTGCTTAGATATTTGAATCAAGGAAACACTGCAGAATTAGTAGTTAAGGCGTATGCAAGTCCAAGAGCCTCTGATAAATATAACTTTGCTTTAACTCAACGTAGAGTTAGTTCTATCAGAAATCATTTTCAGAACTTTAACGGAGGAGAGTTGTACAAATTTATACTTAACGGACAATTAAAAATTACGGATAGGCCATATGGTGAATCTAAGGCTCCTTCTGGTGTGACTTCGGATAGAAAAGATAAGAGGAAATCTATTTATTCTCCAAAAGCATCCAAAGAAAGAAGAGTGGAAATATTGGAGTTAAAGTCAGAGTTAGACGAAAACTTTTAACAGTTTTTATTTTTATATAATAGACAATATTACGAATTGGATTGTATGAGAGAAAAAACAGGAATTTTTATTTCAATCAAGGAAAACACGGAATCTAATACCCATAGGTATTAAGATGAGTACTTGGCGAAGAGTGAGGTAAAAAGAACATTTTTAATCCATATAAATTCATTCATATTAATGTCTAATATGAAAAAAGAGGTTCGATTAGATATAATCGAACCTCTTTTTGTTTAGTGAATTATCTCAAATAGATAAAATCACATAAGCCTTTAAAAATCGAGCGAAGAATAAAAAAAATGATTAATTTGCTGAAAATTTAATGATTTTTTTTGACAATTTTACGAAAACAATAATATACCGATGAAACAAACGAATACGATATATTCTATTTTTGCATTGATTTTTACATTTTTATTTTTAGTGGCTTGTGGCTCGGAAGGGGAATCGAATAAGACTTTAACAAAAGAAATCGACCCTATGACAACTAAGCGATATACCGAAGCTATCAAGTTAGAAGAAAAAGTAAGGAAAGACCCTAATAATGAACAAGCAACAGTCTGGTTAAGAAAAGCAGCTGAGCTTTTCTCTGAAAACAAACAACCTAAAATGGCGGCAGCGGCATTGAACAAAGCCTTGAAAATTTATCCTAATGCTGCTGAAAAAGATAAAACAAGTATTCAACTGATTTCTTTGTTTGACGAATACTTTCCGTCTTCTGGAAATGCTGATATCTTACGAAAGTCGTTTATCGTGGCTTATCCAACACATGAAAAAGCAGCTGTTTTTAGAAGTGATATGGGGACGAACGAAACTACAATATTTGAAGACTTTGATGTAGAATTGAAGAAAATAATCGAGGATACTTCTGTTACGAATTTAAAGCAAAAGGCATCTAACTATATTACCTATGTAGAACTGTTTTCCCTGATGAACCCTAACCATAAAGAAACGCCAGATTTAATGAATCAAGCAGCAGACATTTCATCTACTACTGGCGATAATACTAAAGCGATAATGTTTTTGGATTGGTTTAGAGCCTTGAATCCAGATAATGAAAAATCGGCTGATGCCTTATTCAAAAAAGCATTTATTTATGATGCAAACCTAAAAAATAAAAAGAAAGCAAAAGCAATTTATCAAGAATTTATTGAGAAATACTCTAAACACCCTTTGCTAGAAAGTGCAAAATTTATGCTTGAGAATATTGATAAAACTGACGAAGAAACAATGAATGCACTATTGAAGAAGTCTAAAAAATAAATATTTTAACAAACTTTGAGTGAAAAATGACATGAATTTAGTTTATTATGCAATTAAATCATCCATTAGATAACCCTGTTTGGTCAGCTTTACATGAAGTTCATCAAGAATATAGGGTAGAATATGACGGAGCTGTATTTTATAAGCCTCAATATACACGGTTTGGAGCTGTTGATTTAGAAATTAAAAAAGGAGAGGCAGTTAGTAAATACGGGCTTGTTTCTCCTAACTTATTTGTCGTAGATTCGAAAGAACCATTCATTCCAAAAGGTTTTTTTTTGAAAGCGGGAATTGAATGTTACCAAATGGTGGCAAATAAAAAAGTTTCCATATTATATAAAGATGAAATAGTAAAACTTTCGGATTCAGATTTTGATTACCTTCATCAGCTGGTGGACTTAGCATATCCCGAATTTTTTGAATCCCAAACAACAGATTTAGGTACTTATTTTGGAATTTACAAGAATAAAGAATTGCTTGCGATAACGGGAGAACGAATGCAGACTAATGATTTTATAGAAGTTAGTGGCGTAATTACTCACCCGAACCATTTCCGAAATGGATATGCCAAACAATTGGTTGCAAAAACAGCAAGTGGGATTTTTGAAAAGAGTAAAACACCTTTTTTACATGTCGCCACTACCAATTCTGGAGCTATTAAATTATACCAAAAATTAGGTTTTGAAATTAGAAAAACAATAGTTTTTTGGAATATTATCAAAAGTTAATAGGGGTTTCGTCGAATATTTTTTAAAAAATACTGACAAAATGACACTTTGAAGCCTAAAATGCTATATTTTTGTGGCTTAAATTTAAATTTTGCAATAATGTATAATGACAACCCAACCTTAGAATCTATTAAGGTAATCGATGAAAAAAGACAAGGAGAAGCATATGCTCAAAATAACTTAAATACCGATGGTAAAAAGAGGTTCTATATTGAGAGCTATGGGTGTCAAATGAATTTTAGTGATAGTGAAATCGTGGCGTCCATTCTTTCTGAAGTTAATTATGCTCCGACAGTGGAAATGGAAGAAGCCCATCTGATTTTAATTAATACATGTTCGATTAGAGAGAAAGCGGAAGATACAGTAAGAAAAAGATTAAGAATTTTTGATAAAATAAAGAAAAAACGCCCCGAAGTAATGGTTGGTGTTTTGGGCTGTATGGCAGAAAGACTCAAAGAAAAGTTGATGCATGAAGAAAAGCTGGTTGATATGGTTATCGGCCCGGATGCTTATCGCGATATACCCAAACTAATTGCTACCGCAGAAGACGGAGACAAGGCAATAAATGTATTTTTATCGAGAGAAGAAACCTATGCAGACATTAGTCCTCTAAGGTTGCAATCCAATGGTGTTTCTGCATTTATTTCGATTATGCGTGGATGTGATAACATGTGTAGTTTCTGTGTGGTGCCTTTCACCCGAGGACGAGAGAGAAGTAGAAATGCATTTAGTATCGTTGCCGAAGCTACTGATTTGTATAACCGTGGATTCAGAGAAGTAACGTTATTAGGACAAAATGTAGATTCTTATAAATGGTTGAACCCAGAAACAGATGTAAAGGTAAATTTTGCCAATTTAATGGAAATGGTAGCATTGGTTCATCCTGATTTAAGAATTAGATTTTCAACTTCACATCCAAAAGATATTACGGAAGAAGTTCTTCACACGATGAAGAAATACGAAAATATTTGTAATTATATACATCTTCCCGTTCAGTCAGGAAACAGTAGAGTCCTAAAGCTAATGAACCGTACTTATGACAGAGAATGGTACATGGATAAGGTGAAAATGATTTATAATATAATTCCTGAATGTGCAATTTCGTCGGATGTAATTACTGGGTTTTGTTCAGAAACAGAAGAAGAGCATAAAGACACTTTGACCATGTTGGAATATGTGAAGTACAGCATGTCTTATATGTTTTTCTATTCTGAAAGACCAGGAACTCTGGCGGCTAAAAAATACCCAGACGACATTCCGCTTGAAATTAAGAAAAGAAGATTGCAAGAAGTTATCGATACTCAAATGGAAATTTCGAGAATTCACAACGAAAATGATATAGGAAAAACATTTAAAGTATTGGTTGAAGGGTTTTCGAAAAAATCTCAAGATGATTTAAGAGGCCGAAATTCGCAAAACAAAATGCTAGTTTTTCCTAAAAAAGAAGGATTGTTGCCCGGGCAATATGCTTATGTCAAAGTTACTGATGCTACGCGAGCAACACTAAGGGGCGTGTTAGTAGATTCAATGGAAAGTTAGAATTTTTTTATTTTCTAACCTCTATTAAAACGAATCAACTATGAATATTAGAACGGTCAAACAAAGGTTTGGAATCATTGGAAACAATGAAGAACTAAATCATGCTATTGAAAAAGCTATTCGAGTAGCCAATACCGATTTATCTGTCTTGATAACAGGTGAAAGTGGTACAGGAAAAGAGGTTTTTTCTAAAATGATTCATGGACTAAGCAATCGTAAACATGAATCTTTTATTGCAGTAAACTGTGGAGCTATTCCTGAAGGGACTATTAATTCTGAGCTTTTTGGGCACGAAAAAGGTGCATTTACAGGAGCTACTGCCGATAGAAAAGGATATTTTGAAACGGTGAATAAAGGAACCATTTTTCTTGACGAAATAGGAGAAATGCCCTTAGATACCCAAGCTTATTTATTACGAGTTCTCGAAAATGGAGAGTTTTTAAGAGTAGGTTCTTCTGTTCCTCACCGTACAGATGTTAGGGTAGTGGCAGCCACTAATGTTGATTTGCTAGATAAAATTAAAAAGAATAAATTTAGAGAAGATTTATATTATCGACTGAATACAATTTCAATAAAAGTTCCTCCATTGCGTGAAAGAGGAAACGATATCGAGTTGTTGTTTAGGAAATTTGCAATGGATTTCGGAGATAAATATAGCATGCCTCCAGTTCGATTAGATGACAAGGCAAAACTATTAATTGGTAGTTATTCATGGCCCGGCAATATTCGCCAATTAAGAAACTTGGCAGAAGAAATTTCTATTTTTAGTGACCCTGATCAACGAAATATTAATGCTGCTGATATTGTCGATGTATTTCCTGATATATTAAAACGAAATTTACCCTCTGCGGTCAATAATACAACAGGAGGAGATGAACATTTTGAAGAGCGAGAATTGCTTTATAAACTTCTTTTTGAAATGAAAAATGATATGAACGACCTCAAATCGTTAGTTTATGGACTTATTAAAAAGAATGATTTGAGTTTTCCTGAAATAAGCCAAGATGTAGCGGCAGCTTTGCCTGCCCCCAAAACATTTGATGCATTGAAATTTGATAACCGTTTTGCCAAGGAAGAACCAAATGTGGTTGAACCTAATCTGGAATGGTTGGATACGCCAAATCAACCCGAAATAAGAGTCCAGAAAGGAACTTTTGATGAAATGGAATTGGTCGATGAAAGTTTGAATATCGAAGACATGGAAAAAGATTTGATTAAACGAGCGTTGAGAAAACATTCAAACAGAAGAAAAGAAGCGGCTCAAGACCTAGGAATTTCGGAACGAACGCTGTACCGTAAAATTAAGCAATATGATCTTCAATAGAATCGTTTTCAATGCTATGATTAAAACCTCAAAATGTATGCGAATTTTAGTTTTCTTAGTTCTGGTACTTATAGCCAATTCTTGCGGGGTATATAGCTTTCAAGGTGTCAGTTTGCCTACATATGTAAAAAGTTTTGATGTAGAATCTTTTGATTATAAAGCTTCTTATGTAGTTTTGGGCGAAGAACAAATTTTGACAAATGATTTGATTGATAAAATACGAAATGATACTCGTTTGTCGTATGATAGTAATAATCCAGATATTGTTTTTACGGGCTTTGTGAAATCTGTAAATGTAAGGTCTGAAGCACCAGGTGGTGACGACGACTTTGCACAACAACAGCGATTGACCGTCATCGTAAGTGTCGATTATTATGATGAACAAAATGAAGAAAACAACTGGAGTAAGGATTTTGAAGGTTTTACGACCTTTGATACTTCCGAAAATTTATTAGACGTTCAAGATGTTTTATTAGAAGAAATTAATGAAATAATAATTGATTTAATATTTAGAAAGGCATTTACCGAAAACTGGTAATTAATTTTTATATTTAAATCTATTACTAAATTCAACCGATAAAAAGATTTTGCGTATAGATTATTCTAACTTAATAAAATTGATGGTATAATGAGTGAAGAAGAACTAAAAAAGATGATTATCAATCAATCCGCAGTTGATAATCATTCGTTTCAAGAAATTTATTCTTGGGCAGAAAAATATCCTTATTCAACAACCATCAAGGTTTGGTTAGCCGAACGGGCAGTAATAGAAAATCATCCTGATAAAGAAAAATATATCAACCAGGCTTCAGCCCAAGTGCAAAATCGAATTATTTTTCAACAAAAAATCGAAAAAGCTAAGGAAAAGCAATTAGTTGCGAATGTTGATAAGCAAGAAGCACCTATTCCTTCTGAAGCCAATGAACAACATCCATTAGATTTTTCGTTAGAGAACCTTCAGCCCATTGAGCGCAGCGTACCAGACGCAGAACCCGTAGCTTATTCATTTGGAGAGAAAGAAGAAAAATCAGAGCCATTAACGTTAATTGAAAGTAAGGATGAAGAGCAAAAAAAAAATGAAATTTTGGAGCTAACATCAGAAAACGAGACTATTAATAGTGAAAAAAATGAAGAGGAATCTAATATTGAAACACCAATAGAAGATTCAGAAACAGACGACGAGTACGGTTTTATGCCAGATGACGAGGACTACGAAGGAGAGGAAAAAGGTATGGATGATTATAAAGAAATCTATGAAGCAGAAATAGAAAAAGTGAATCATAGTCAATTTACGAATTGGTTGATGACACTTCAACGCCCCAGCCTTTCTCAAGGAGAAGCAGGGATAAAGTATGCCGCTCAACCACAAACGGTGTCTGTACCCAAAGAACTAAAGCGAAAAGAAACAGTTGCATCGGAAACATTAGCTATTTTACTTGCCAAACAAGGGCATAATCACGATGCTATTGAGATGTATGAAAAATTAAAGTTGCTTTTCCCAGAAAAAAGTAATTACTTTGCGGATAAAATTTCCAATTTAAGGTAATTACACCATATTAACTTTATTGATTTAATTCAAAAGAACTAAAAAGAAATGACTTCTATACTAATTATACTAATTATTGTTGTTTGTATTTTATTGATAGGAATAGTATTAATTCAAAACCCAAAAGGTGGTGGAATTGATTCTTCTTTAGGAGGTGCTACTTCTAACCAATTTTTTGGAGTTGCTAGGTCAACAGACTTTGTAGAAAAAGCTACTTGGGGTTTGGCGGCAGCATTGATTGTCTTATGTGTCATTGCAACATTAACTTTGGGTGGAGATGTTATCGATTCTTCTCAAATTACTCTTCCTGAATAAATAATATTCAACTATTAAGGTTATTGAATATTAAAAATCTATACTTTCGACTTTAATGCTTGAAAGTATAGATTTTTCTATTTATAAAATTCATGTTAACGAATAGCTAGAGATACTATGAAAAATAGTATTTTTTCATAATATGAAATTAATTTCCCTCTCCTTTGTTGCAAAGAAGCCATCATTCAAAATAACAAAACCTATTTGAGTTTAGGTGTGGATTACTTTCTGTTGTTTATTTCATCCCTAATTTTGGCTGCTTTTTCGTAATCTTCTTGTTCCAAGGCATCTTCTAGCATTTGTTGTAATTTTTCGATAGAATTTTTACTTAATGCAGGTTCTTGTTTTTTCTTTGATTTGATGCTCGATTCTTTCGACTCTGTTTCTTGCTCATCTTCTGAGAGGGTAAGACCAGCTGTTTGAAGAATTTCTTCGTTGGTATAAATAGGGCACTCGAAACGAGCAGCCATGGCTAAAGCATCTGATGTTCGAGAATCTACTTCGTAGAATTCGCCATCTTTTTTACAAATTAAAGAAGCATAAAAAATGCCATCAATATAATTAACGATAGCAATTTCGACTAATTCAATGTCAAATTTTTCAAGCGTATTCTTGAATAAATCATGAGTAAGTGGACGATGTTGAACCATTCCTTCAATCGCAACTACAATTGCTTGAGCTTCAACAGCACCTATCATTATGGGCAACCTTCTATTTCCGTTTTTTTCCCCCAAAACCACTGCATAATTGTGAGATTGTGTTACATGATGAGAAAGTGCTACAATATGAAGTTCAATTTTATTCATAATATTAATAAATGGTTCAAAAATGTTTATGTTTAGTTTAATCAAACTACTGACTATGGCTAAATCTTTTTTAGGAGTACAAAAGTAATCATATTATTGAAAACTAACAATAAGTATTTTTAAACGAATATTTGACATTATTAGAAATGAATTCATATGGATTAAAAATGTTCTTTTTACTTCACTTTCATCTTAATACCTATAGGCATTAGATTGCGTGCTTTCCTTGATTCAAATAAAAATCCCTATTTTTTTCTATCGTAGAACTCAATTCGTAATAGTGTCTATTGACTCTTCTAATACGGAGAGTGCTTTGAGTTTGGTTTAAGTAAAAATCAAGTGTTCAGTATTGATTTTGCGACAGCATTAGCTACATTTTGCCCATCTAAGGCAGCTGATATGATTCCACCGGCATAACCAGCACCTTCTCCACAAGGAAATAAATTAGAGATTTGAGGGTGTTGATAGCTTATTTTATCACGAGGAATGGTTATAGGGCAACTCGTTCTACTTTCTGTAGCCACTACATTCGCTTCTTCGGTATAGTAACCTTTCATTTTTTTAGAAAATTGTTTGATACCATCTCTCAACCGTTGACTTATGAAGTTAGGCAAAATTTTATGAACGGGTTTAGAAATTAACCCAGGAATATAAGAGGACTCGTTAAGGGAGTTCGAGTTTTTGCCCATTACAAAGTCTGTTAGTCGTTGTGCTGGAGCTTTTTGGCTGCCATCGCTATGTGAAAATACATTTTGTTCTACTTCTTGTTGAAATGCTAAACCTTTAAAGGAACCATGTCCTGCAAATGCGGCTATATCTTCATCTTCGATAGAAACAACGGTACCACTATTGGCAAATTTACTGTCTCTTCGAGAAAGGGACATTCCATTTACTACAATCTCGCCAGGAGCAGTAGACGCAGGAACAATTAATCCTCCAGGACACATACAAAATGAATAAACGCCTCTTTTTTCTACTTGACAAACTAGTGAATAACTGGCTGCGGGTAGATTATCTTCTCGTTTGCGTTGATTGTATTGGATTTCGTCAATTAAAGCTTGAGGGTGTTCTATCCTAACTCCCAAAGCAAACGGTTTATATAAGGTTAATATATTATGTTTTTGACAAAGTTTGAATATGTCTCTTGCAGAATGTCCTGTTGCCAAGATGGTATAATCTGCCATAATTTCGTCATCATTTTGTGTTCTAATCCCTAATATCTTAGTGCCTTTGATTATAAAATCGGTGACTCGGGTATTAAATAACACTTGACCTCCAAAGCTTTCTATTGTCTGTCGAATATTAGCAATTATTTGGGGTAATTTGTTACTACCTATGTGTGGATGAGCGTCAATAAGAATATCTTCTTTAGCTCCGTGTTCAACAAGTAGGTGAAGAATATCTTTTATGTTTCCCTTTTTATGAGAACGAGTATATAATTTCCCATCAGAATATGTTCCTGCACCTCCTTCGCCAAAACAATAGTTGCTGTCAGGGTTTACAATACCTTCTTGTTGAATTGCCTTCAAGTCTCTTCTTCGTTCCCTAACATCTTTACCTCGTTCAATGATAATAGGCGTTATTCCCTGTCTGATTAATTGCAATGCGGCAAAATACCCTGCGGGTCCAGCACCGACAACAATTACTTTTTTTGATTGGCAAGAAAGATTAATGGTATTTTTAAAAGAAGGATAAGCGGCGTCTTGGTTGGGACTTACTCTCAAACGGAATAAGGGGTCTTTACCTCTGGCATCAATAGATCGGCGTAGAACATGATATTCAGAAACCTTGGTTTTGAGCTTGTTCTCTAGTTTTGATATAATAAGTGAATCATTATAAAGGTCTTTTGGAGAAACAGCTATTTCGACCGTATTGTTATTGTTTTTATTCATTTCACAAAAGTAAAAATTACTTAGTTAGAATAATTATCTTTTTAGGATAAAATATAAAATCCTAAAATTAGCTTTAGAGTATGTTGGTGATTCGTTTTGGGAAAATAGGTTGAGAGTAGGTAGGCTTCTATTTTAAAACCTAATTGGTTGATACTTCTTCTTGTGGGGTTTCTATATTAACTTCCACATCATTGGGTGTGAAAATTTCAAAAGAAACTTTCTCTTCTAAAATAACACCACGGTAATTTACTTTTTTGGCTAGTCCTGGAATATGGATTGTAAAGTTTTCTGCATCGGTGTTTTCTTTGATATTGTACCGACCAGTAGTTACTAAAGCCTTGAGTAAGGTGTTGTTACCGTTAGGGATTTCAATGGTCATTTCTACTCTTACGGTAGCATTGTTCCATTTTTTGACATTAACGTTATTACCCAAATCTATGTTTAGTAATTCTTTACCATACAAGTTAAACGATTTGCCTATCACTTTTTGGTCGCTTTGAGCGAACACAGATGTATTAAACATCAGTAATAAAGTAAATAAGGGTAGAATAATTTTCATAATATTGAGCAGGTTAAGTTAAAAACACAACTATATCAAATTACTGCTAATAAGATGCCAATTTATTTGGACTTCTTTAATATTCATAAATTACAAAAAAAATCTTATACAATCAAGATTTTAATATCCAAGCATCTTTGTTAAATTGATTTCTCATTTTTTTTAAAATATTAGCCTTTTCAGTAGGAGAGTCATAGTTGACGCTAACTCCGACTCTGGTCAGATTGCCTTTTACATCAGAATAGGTATCGTAACCTTGTTCTTTTATAGAAGAAAGAAAATTGTCGGCATTGCTATTTTCTTTAAAAGCACTAACTATAATTATTAATTTTTTCTGTGTTATTAGCGGCTTTTTTTCATCTAGCTGTTCTATGCTATTATTCTTTTTTATTTCATCTTTGGGGAGTGAATGTGGGAGTATTCTTTTTTCTGTAGAAATCCCCATTTTAGCTATTTTAGAGGGAGTTGTAGATGCCAATTCGTCGTCTAATTCATCTAAAAGAGTGTTATGTTGAGTATTCTCTTTTTCTTTTATAGGTGGCATATTAACGTGGGTAGGCAACGCCTTGATAGAATGCTGCGGCTTAATAACAAAGTAGTTTATACAAACAGAAAGCATAATTACAAAGAACACCACCGATGCCGCTAGATAGTATTTTTCTATATTAGCTATTTTCTTTTGTTTATTATTTTCAAAGTTAGTAACTCCTTCAGTGATTCCTGTAGCAGAACTAGATTGTTTTATAGCTTGAATTTTATCTCTCAAAATAGGTCGAAAAGATACAGCAGGAAGACCAAATGCATTAGAAATAGAATTATTAACTTCAGCTATGAAATAAATATGTTGGTTTTCATCTCGCATTAATTTTCCTAAATTTGGAAAATTAACCGTTTCATTTTTCTCTAAAGAAGAGTAACATAGCTTAGAGAACTGTTCTACCATCTTTGTACTCTCGTCCAAAGTTATATTGAATCTTTCTACTAAATAATTCTCGAAATATAAAGTGTCAGAATTAGAAGTATTAAAAAGAACTTCTGAATAAGGAGCCTGAATTTGACCGTTAATCCAATCAATATTTGCGGGTTTTTTTACAATAGAAAGCGTCCCCAGCCAAGGTAAGTTGACTTGACCATGTTGAATAAGAATTTCTGGAATGTGTTTGGTTATTCCCAATACCATTATTACGAATTAAATTAACTAAGTTATACGTCTCTCTACGTTGAACGAAAATAATAAAATTTTGATTATGTTTTTAATATATTCCTAAATAAGAATGAACAAAACTGACTTTATATATACTAATTAACTTCTATTGTTATTTTTGTACTTTAAAAACTCGCTATAGATTGACATTTTAAAATCTAATGAGTTTTTAATATTAAAAGTAAATCTGGCTCATGTTTCAATATAAAGAATACAATATATATACTGCTTTTTTACTAAAAATGTTGATTGCATTTTTAGTCTTTTTTTTGTGTAGAGTCTTTTTTGTTTTATTTAATTACGAGTTTTATGAGCAAGTATCTTTTGCTACATGGGTAAATTTGTTTCGAGGAGGATTTGTTTTTGATGCTGCTGGCCTAGGCTATATAATGAGTTTATTCATTTTATCCCAAGCCATTCCTATACCCTGGAGACATGCTAAAGGTTATCAAAAAGTAACGAATATTTTATTTTTCGTACCGTTATTTCTTGGCTTAATTATAAATATTGCAGATTCTGTATATTATTTTATTGGTTTAAAACGTACTACTTCCGCTATTTTTGCACAATTTCAAAATGAAACAAACCTTGGTGTTTTGGGAGTAAGTTTTTTGTATGAATATTGGTATCTATTTATTTTGGTAGGAATATTAGGATATTTGCTATGGAAGTGGACGGTATCGATTCAAATAAAACCAAAAAGAAACGATAACCCATTAAAGTATTTTAGCCTTGCGATATTATTTTTCATACTGACTATAGTAGGAACAATTGGAGCTATTAGAGGTGGATTGTACAAAAAATATAGACCAATGTCTATTATATATGCTTCTAATTATATCAACCAACCCAACCAGATGGCTGTGGTGCTAAATACGCCATTTACGGTAATTCGTTCTTTGGGGAAAAGTGCATTAGAGCAACGAAATTATTTTGACATTGAAACACAGACGGAACTTTTTTCTGCATTACAAAAACCAATCAACGTACAAGATTCTATTGCTACCCCGAAAAAAAATGTAGTCGTATTAATTTTAGAAAGTTTCGGTAGAGAGTATTTTGGAGCCTTGAATAAAGATACTCCTGGCTATAATGGATTTACACCGTTTTTAGATTCTTTAATTTCAGTGTCTTATACCTTTAAAAATAGTTATGCAAACGGACGAAAGTCTATTGCAGGGATGCCATCTGTTTTAGCATCTATTCCTTCATTAACCAAACCTTTTATTATATCTCCATATTCAGGAAATGAGGTTAAAGGGTTGCCTTCCCATTTGAGAAATATGGGATATTATTCCGCCTTTTTTCATGGTGCCACTAATGGCTCTATGGATTTTGATTCTTTTGCAAAACAGAGCGGGTTTGATGACTATTATGGGAGAAATGAATATAATAACGAAAAACATTTTGACAATGCATGGGGGATTTGGGATGAACATTTTATGCAATATATGGCTAAAAAAATGAAGGGATTCAAGGAACCGTTTCTGAGTGCCTTATTTTCTTTAAGTTCTCACCATCCATTTAAGTTACCAAAAGAATATGAGGGCAAATTTCCAAAAGGAACAGTTCCTATTCATAAAATGATTGGCTATACCGATATGGCTATACGTAAATTTTTTGATGCGATAAAAAATGAACCTTGGTATAATAATACAATATTTATAATTACTGCTGACCATTCTTCAACCTTGAACCATTTAGACAAGTATAAAACACCTATGGGTTTTTTTGCAGTTCCATTTATTATTTATGACCCTTCTAGTCCCCAGATGGTGGGTTTTGATAGTGTAAATGTGGTTCAACAAATTGATATTATGCCAACGGTACTCAATAAATTGGGGTATCAAGAGGAATATATAGCCTTTGGGAGGGATGTATTTAATACGGAGAAACCCAAGTTTGCGGTAACGTTTATGGAGGGGTCTTATCACTTATTTTATAAAAATTATGTACTTCAATATGATGAAAAAAATATTGTTGGTTTTTATAACTTTGAAACAGATCCTCTTTTTAAAAATAACATGAAAAATAAAGATTCACCAATTAAAGATAAAATGCTAGATTGGACAAAAGCATTTATACAAGAGCACAATTATAGGTTAATTGAAAATAAGCTAGTTCTTAAAAAATAAAAAACCGCTTACTGATTTCTCAATAGCGGTTTTAATTGTGTGTGTAGTTATGCTTTCTCGCTATAATTTTTTAGCGAAAGCATTTTTGTTGTATGTTCTAAACATGGATAAATTTTTTCTAGCCTCTTTCATCGTACTATATTTTCCCGTATAAACCTTGTAAATGGTATTTCCATTAGGTTGATTGTATGCTTTGAAATAAGTTTCAAATTGGAATGAATCCATTGCATTTTGGGCATTGTTTTGCGTGCTATAAGCACCTAACTGAATTGTATAATTCCCAATAGGTCTTTTGTTTTCAAAAGATAGAGGTGTGCCCTTACTTTCAATAGTTTCAGGAAAACTATTCGTATTGACAGGGTTTATTAATTCCAAATCATTTGCAGCAAAAGCATTTTGTTGAAATTGCCTTTGAGGTTCTTTATCGTATGATATATTTTGATTGTTACTATTTCTATTTGTAGGAATCTCTGGCTTTTTGGGTGCACTTTTTATTATGGGTTTATTCCAAGATTGACTAGTATCTTCTCTATTAGAGACCGAATTAATACTCTTTAAAATATTCAGAAATTGAGTAGAAGTTACATTTTCTTCTATTCTTGCAATTTCTTTACCTTTTGCGTTAAAGAATATCACGGTAGGTAGGGTTTGTACCTTGTGTGTCTCTCTTAAAATCATTCCATCAAAGTCCTCGATATCTATTTTTACAGGAACAGTATTTTCGTTGATATATTTAGCTAATGTAGGCTCAGAGATGGTTTCATCTAGTATTTTACAAGGTAAACACCAACTAGCCGTGAAGTCTAAAAAGTATATTTTTCCTTCAATATTAGCTTTTTCTTTAGCACCAAAAACGGGCCCATCATAAAAATTAATAGTAGTTGTCTCATTTCCTATTGCGGACTGAACCCAAAGGAAACACAAGAATACAGGGATAATAAATTTTTTCATAGTAAATATGTTTAAGAGCTTTCTATACTTACTATTATCCAACATTTGTGCCAAATATAATATTTTGGCATATATATATAAGGTTCATACCAACTATATTCAACTCTATAATATGTATGCGGTGTGGATTAGCAAGAATAAAGGTTTCTCAACGGCATAAGATTTAATTTTTGTTTTGTCATTTCTTAGTCCCAACCAATATTATTATCTTAGTGTTTTTATTAACAAACGATAAAAAATTGAATGTCTAATCCAACACATGCGGCGATAACTTCCGTAGCATCATATATTCCTGAAGGTGTCCTTACCAATAAAGATTTGGTAAAAATGGTGGACACCACTGAAGAGTGGATTGATTCTCGAACGGGAATCAAAGAAAGAAGAATACTTAAAGATGGTTCTGTTTCCGATATGGGAGCTTGCATACTCAAAGATTTATGCAAAAAACGTGATATTCCTATTGAAGAAATAGATATGGTTATTTGTGCAACTATTACGGGAGACACCCTTATGCCTGATACCGCCAATACGATTTGTTATAAAGCGGGAGCAACCAAGGCTTTTGGATTTGATTTAAATGCGGCTTGTTCTGGTTTTTTGTTTGCATTGACTACTGGAGCACAGTTTATTGAGGCAGGAACCTACAAAAAAGTAGTGATTTTAGGAATTGATAAAATGAGTTCTATTATTGATTATACAGATAGAACCACTTGTATTATTTTTGGAGATGGAGGAGGAGGAGTTCTTTTAGAACCCAATAACGAAGGTTTAGGTGTCCAAAAATCTATTCTCAAAGGTGATGGAAATGGTAGACAGTTCTTAAACATCAAAGCAGGAGGGTCGGATTTCCCAACAAGTACTATTACGCTTTCCGAAGGCGGACATTATTTTTTTCAAGACGGTAGACCTGTGTTTAAACATGCTGTAACCAACATGTCTAATGTGGTTAAAGAATTATTAGAGGTCTCGTCACTTAGTGTTAATGATGTTAATTGGGTGATTCCGCATCAAGCGAATATTAGAATCATTAATGCGGTGGCTAATGCTATTGATTTTCCAATTGAAAAAGTAGTGATTAATATTCAAAAATATGGAAACACTACCGCAGGAACACTTCCTTTATGTATTTGGGAGAAAGCTCCAGATTTTAAGAAAGGCGATAATATTGTTTTAACAGCATTTGGAGCGGGATTCACTTGGGGAGCCGTTCATTTGACATGGGCAATATAAAAAACGAATAAATATTAAATGGGCTATCTATCAAAATAACAGGTTTTGACGATAGCCCATTTTTGACTATACTATATATATAATAGGAGTAAGTCTAATTTTGTTTATACTACATCTAGAAATTAATCTATTAATATAGATACATCGCTAATAAATCTATCGACATCCAAAGGGTCTGTTCCATCACAGAATGTTCTAATATTTCCTTCAGGGCTTATTAATATAAGTTTACCATCATGATCAAAACCACCAGGAGCATCTTCATTTTCTTCTGCCACATGAAAAAAGCCTTCAGCCACACCATAAATCATTTCTTTTGTACCTGTAACAAAATGCCAATTCGGATTATCAATTTCTAAGGACTTTTTATATTTATTAAGAGCCAATACCGTATCTGTTCGCGTATCAATAGACACCGATAAATAGGCCAAGTCTTTTCGGTTACCGAAATGGTTATTAATTCTCAAGGTTTGTTGTTTTACCTTCGGACAGATAGTAGGGCAAGAAGTAAAAAAATAGTCCACTATATAATACTGATTATGGAAGGTTTTATTATTTATTGTGACACTATCTTGATTGATGAAAGAAAACGCAGGTACCGTATGATGACTTGTATCTCCATTGATAATTTGCGGATGTCCATAAAACCCAATTTTTGATTTAGGCTTTTCTTCACAAGATATAAATACACTAGCAAGTAATAAAAAGAAGTAGATGATTCTCATATTTGATTAATTTTGTGCAAAGGTAATTCATACAATCCTTTTTTCAACCGTTTAAATAATAATAAAAAATTACGGATTATGTCTAAAGAGTTAAATAATGATAATTCAATTAGTCTTAATAAATTTATTAGCAATACTGGAATCTGTTCACGAAGAGAAGCTGATAAACTTATCAAGAACGGCAAAGTCAGTATTAATGGAGTAGTGGCGGTACTTGGAAATAGAGTAGGAGAAACCGATAAAGTAACTATTGACGGCAAACCGTTGAAAAAAAATCCTAAACAAGTATATATTTTACTCAATAAGCCAAGAGGAATCGTCTGTACAACAGATTCAAAAGAAAAAAATAATATAGTTAATTATATAAACTATCATTTGCGTCTTTTTCCTATTGGGAGACTAGACAAACCATCAGAAGGGTTAATTCTGCTTACGAATGATGGCGATATTGTGAATAAGATATTGAGGGCAGGAAACAAACACCCCAAAAAGTATCTCGTCACTATTAATAAACCTGTAACAGAGAGATTTATTAAAAGAATGGGAGGAGGTATTCCTATTTTAGGTACGGTCACTAAAAAATGTAAAGTCGAAAAAGTCAGCGAAAATCAGTTTCATATTACACTTACTCAAGGGCTAAATAGACAAATAAGAAGAATGTGTACTTACTTAGGTTGTGAAGTAACACAATTAATACGCGTTAAGATTATGCACTTTTCAATCACAAACCTCAAGTACGGAGAATGGAGAGTTTTAGACACTAATGAGGTCTCGAAGTTGCAAATTCTTTTAAAAAATTCTAAAAAAACAGCAGACTGATAAACGTGGGCTAATATTTCTATCACTTACGTTTTAGAGTATTCTAGTGACAGTATTGAGAATTCTTAACTTTTGCCTAAAAGTTCAATTTTTTTGAAAAAAATGAGATTTTTTAAAAATAGTCTCAAAATGGGACGATTCTCAAAAAAATAATTAATTATTTTCTTTTATGTATGAATCTTTGTAGCTAGTTGTATTCTGTTTATTATCAGTAAAATGTGTATATAATTATTCATAATTGTCACAACAGCTAATTCTCGAAATGATAAAATCGCCATAGTTGTAATTAGAATGTTTTTTTGTCGTAAACAGGCAAAGAATTTGTGTAACATTTTAATGAACAACTGGTAAAACCAAATATAAGACATCTACAATTGTTTTAAATATTTTGATTTACTAGACAAAAAAAAACACTCAAAGTATTTACAAGTGCCAAAAGAAATTACGTAAATAACAATTAAATTTCATCCATTTTTATTTTGATGATTGGCTAAAATGACCATTGCTGGCCTGAATAGTCTATGTCTAAACCCAACTAACCATGAATTGTACATTACAAAAGTTATTATTTTTCACAGGAATGAGTGTCTTACTTCATACTGTTGTGTTTGCCTCCCCTTCTGCAAACATCGAAAATAACTCTACTCCTTTTTATTATCCATATTTAGACGGAATCAAGGATTCTCGTAGTGTAAACACTGTCGGGGGATTAGATGTATTCGGAATGTTTTTAAATACTAACAATACCTGTGCTTCTTCTAGTATTATTACTACGGCCAAAATACATACAGGTAAAACTGATGGCGTTTTTAATAATATTTGTTCTTACAGTGGAATAGATGTAGATTTTGCATTCAAAACAGAAGGAAATGCCCAATGGAATTCGCCTACTGAAGTGAAAATAGATAATACTAACGGTAATCATTTTTGGTTTCAACCAAAGAACACTGATTTCGATGACGGTGATATTGCTGTATATTCATGGTATACTAGCAAGCCTGTTTCGAATGTAGCGTTTAAATGGGGCGGGATGGATCAGAACGATTATGTTGAAATTACTGCTTTCTTGAAAGGTCAATCAGTTACAGTTAATGGAAATAATATCTCAGATATTAATCTAAACTCAAATGGTACATTTATCGCTAATACGGTACATAGTACCGCAGGAGGAAGTAATATGCCTAATAATGCTTTTCAATTCAACTTAGATGCCACAGTAGATAGTATTGTGGTAAAAGCAGCTAAAAAAGACGGTGGCAGAGGTAATGTCACTATGCAGTTGTGGGACTTGCAGTTTTGTTTGCCTACTGACACGGATAACGACGGAGTTATAGATATATATGACTTAGATGATGATAATGATGGGATATTGGATTGTAGTGAAGGCACAAATAACTTAAACGAGTTTAATAGTTATGTGTTTACATCACCTACACTTGAATTGGGATCAGCTTTGACTGAAGGAGCTAAGTATAGGTATGAAAATGTTGCATCAGGGGTTGATATATTAGTAACTGTAAAAAGCATTAATCCAAATTTGAACTTTATCTCTTTAGATAATACGACAGATCCCAATGGTGCAAGGTATAATAATTTTGAACCTATTCTTAAATTAAAGAACGGTGTAACAATGAAGGCTGATGAAGAATTTTCAGTTGAATTTTTAATTGAGTTTGTAAAATCGGGATCTAATATACTTGAAAATCAACCTAATATTACATTAACAGCATGGGATACTGATGGGGATTTGGGATATACTGAAGTAGTCCACTTTATTGATGGAACTGAAGGGGTAGTTAATAACCCTACCCAACTCACAATGGATAATTCAAATGGAATTAAATTCTATGGTAATCATACTTTTAATTCAGGAATCAATTTACATGAAGAGTATATTGGTACTGCTATACATTCAAATACTTCTAGTATTCCTATTAGAATAGCTTTTAAAAATATTACTAACACTAAAACGACGGGTAATGTTGCTCAGAGATACTATTCAATAAGTGCTCAATATTCTGATTTAGAATCATATAACAATAAAGTTTTTGCTAACAATATTACTTGTTTCGATCTTGATACAGACAAAGATGGTATTGTTGATCGATTAGACACAGATTCTGATAATGATGGTTGTCCAGATGCTTTAGAAGGAGGAGATAAAATTGCTTCCAATAATGTAGGTGCCGATGATAGGTTGACAGGAACAGTGAATGCTACAACTGGAATTCCGAATAATGTAAATAATGGACAGTCTGTAGGGGTTAGCTTAAATCCTTTCATCGAGGCTTGTACTGATACAGATAAAGATGGCATAGCAGATATTTATGATCTTGATGACGATAATGATGGAATATTGGACTCTACAGAACAAAGGACAACTTGTGATAACTCTATTTTTGATACACTATTTGTAGAAGACTTTGGTCTCGCTTCTTTAGGAAGAACAAAAATAGCTTATACTACGGATTATTGTTATGAAGACGGTTCTGGTCTAAATTGTCCAGTAAGTAATAACAATAGCAGTTTAAATGACGGTGAATACACTATTCATAATAGCGTTCAAGACATTGCCGTTTGGGCATCTTCTGCATGGACTACTACGGGAGACCATACCACTGGAAATGACCGAATGGCATTGTTTAATGGACATACCGTAGGTAGCACTGTGATGTTAGTAGAAGATATTGTGATCCACCCTAATGCGCATTTATATGTAGATATGTGGATGTTGAACATAGATAAAGATAATGACAAAACAAGGTTAATGCCTAAATTAGATGTTAATGTAAAAGATAAAAATGGTAACCTCTTAAAAGAGGCAAAGGGGATAGATATTATACAAAATGAAGAATGGCAAGAAGTGAAAATTGATTTAGGATTTGTAAATCTAGATACTATTGACATAGAGTTTATAAATAATGTAAAAGATGGCAACGGTAATGATTTCGCCATCGATGATATCGTGGTTTTTCAAGCATTTTGTGATACCGATAATGACGGTTTTGCTAATTATTTAGATACCGATTCTGATAATGATGGATGTTCAGACGCGAATGAAACATATGCTAATACTTCAATAGATACTAATAGCGATGGAACTTATGGAGGTTTAATAACATCGGACAGTGTAAACAGTAATGGCTTGGTAGTTTCCGCAGGACTAAACCTTGTAGGGGATGCATATACTAAAAATGTATCAGGAGCTTATCTTTCTGCTACCAAAGTAGAGGTTGATGCTTCTGCATTAGTGGATCAGATACTATTGGCTGGGCAATCTACTAGTTTTACCGTTACATCGGCAACGGCAACTAGTACGGATGTATATGATGTAAATAAAAAACCTGATTATTCAGCAGGAACTGATGTGAGTTCAGGTTTAAAATATCAATGGCAAATTGATGGTGTTGATATTACAGATGGAGGTGTTTATAGCGGTGCTTCAACTACTACATTAAATATAAGTGATGTAACTGGACTTGGAGGCAAAACTTATACTTTGATAGTTATACATCCAGATAATGTATGCGATGAAGTAAAAAGCAGTGCATATTTAGTTATTGACACCGATACCGATAAAGATGGAATAGCGGATATATTTGACATTGATGATGATAATGATGGCATAACAGACAGTTTAGAAATGTCGACTTGTGAAACCAGTTTACAGTTAATTCCTGATGATGCTATCAATAATAGTATTGATACTGCAGCATTACATGATGGAACATCTTCTCCAGATACAATTGTACATGTTTTTACGTCTCCAGGATGCTCTGTAGCGAAAGATACCATTATATATAAGGTTACGGCTTATCCATCAGAAAGAGCAGGAACAGGAAATATGTGTGCTGATACTTTTTCTTTTGTAGCTAGATCTAAACTAATCGGATTAGATAAGTTAAATAACTGTAGAGGGGGAGTAATATATAGGATTGAATTTTTATCTGGACCTGAAATATTGAATATTACGAATAGAGCACACGGAAACTTGGCATCTGATGAAGCGGTTTATGTAAAGTCTCACGTTTCTTTAAGTGGTAAGACATATAAAAGGTCTGATTTTACAAGTTCAGATGGTAATGGTACGAATAATGGGCCTAAAATAATTGGAGATAAAACTAATGAAGTTGGGTTTGAAAATGTTTCTGGTCCAGAAGGTGGTAATAAAAACGTATGGGAGGTATCATCTAATAATACACCTGTTAATTGGGTAGAAATAGAATACTTCCGCACAAATAATTCTTTATCAGCTTCTTTTGAGTCCTTTTTTCTTGAGCATAAGCCATTATGTGATGAGGATTGTGATGGTATTCCTAACCATATTGACATTGATTCAGATAATGATGGTATTCCAGATAACGTAGAAGCACAAACAACTAAAGACTATGTAGCTCCGTCTGGTAAATATACAGATAACGGATTAGACAGTGCTTATTATACTACTCAAGAAGTTTTACCTACGAATACAGATGGTGTTGACAAACCTGATTATTTAGACAATGATAGTGATAATGACGGTTTCGATGATAAAGATGAATCTGGATTTCCCGATTGTACTGATATGGGCGATACTGACAAAGATGGTTTATATAACTGTTACGATGATGTAAACGGTATGGATGTAAATGATGATTTAGATACAGGTGCTCGAACATTATCCGATACGGATAATGATTTGGATATACCAAAATATCATGGAGATGTAGATTTTAGAGATGCTACAGAAAATAAGGATACGGACAAAGATGGAATATTGGATATAGTAGATATTGATGATGACAATGACGGTATTATTGATGAAGCTGAATGTGGTGTATTATTTACAGAATGGAGTGGTGGAGATGTCCCTGTTGGAACATTAGGAGATTTGAAAGTTACAACTTCTACTAATGCTCAAATATCAGGTACAGACAGACCCGCAAGAGAAAAACAAGGAGTTTCTAATTTTATTGGTAATAGAGGATTGACTTTGCACGGACATATTTTTACGGACAAAGGAGTTTATAACATGGGAGATAATAATCAAGCAACTTACGAGTTTACTTTCGATAAACCTACTGCACAAATTATTTATGTTCATGTAACGGCATTAGATACAGATATTTCTTTTTCAACTGGAAACATAATTTCTATAACAGGAGGTACTGGCTTAAATACTTCTAGTTTTAAATCAGAATACATTAGAGGCTATCCAAATGAAGGAGGTCTTACGGCTACAATTCCAGTAGGAACTACTGAATTGATTCTAAACCACGGGCCAGGGGGAGACAATTACTTCCTAACATTTTCCATGAAATGTAAAGATAGTGATGCTGACAATATCGCTGATCATAATGATATCGATGCTGATAACGATGGTATTCCAGATAACTTAGAAGCACAATCAACTAAAGATTATATTAAACCATCAGGCAAATACACTGACAAAGGTTTAGACAGTGCCTATTTTAAAATTAGTGCTAATGGATTAACGCCAGAAAATACAGACGGGAAAGATGACCCTGATTATTTAGATGCAGATAGTGATAATGATGGTTTCGAAGATAGCGAAGAAACAGGATTTGCTGTTTGTACGGATATGGGGGATACGGATAAAGATGGTTTATTCAATTGTTATGACAATGAAGAAACCAAATGGGCTGCTAATGATACATTATCATTAGGAAATTTAAGTCTTTCTGATGAAGATAATGACAAAACGACAGATGATGTAGATTATAGAGACGAACCAATTGAAGCCAAGAATGATACCGTTATAGTAAGCACTAACGATACTATCAAAATAGATGTAAAGAATAACGATTATATAAAAACTGGACAAACTGCTACTATTGATAGTTGTGGAGGGTTCGATTCGAAAAATGGAACTGCTAAAATAGTTAATGACTCTATACAATATATACCTAAGAATGATTTTTATGGAATAGATTCATTTGAATATTGCTTAAAGTTGGGTAATAATGTAGATACAGGAGTTGTAGTAATACAAATAAAGCCACATTCTAAAGATGATAGTTACACTGGTGCTAAAGTTAGCGAAGCAGTAAAATACGCAATCTTAGATAATGATGATTTTAAAGGAAATAATTTAACTATTACTAAAGAAGTTGGAGGTACTGCTCTAGGAACGGTTTCTTTTGAAAATGATTCATTGGTTTATACGCCTAACGTTTCGGAAGCAAACAAAACGGTAACTCTCAAATATGAAGTTTGTGATACTCGATTTACTCCTGAAATGTGCGATACAGCTTGGGTAAGTATTCAGGTAGATGCTTTAGTAATAAAAGCGACGGATGATAATGCATCAGGAGTTAATGGATATGAAGGATTAGAAGAGGTAGTAGATATTTATGCTAATGACAGTTTGAATGAAAAGACAATAGATACGTCAAAAACGACATTAACCCAAGTAGGGACATCGAAATTAGTATTGAATACAGATGGGACAGTAGATGTACTGGAGGGTACAGCAGCAGGAACATATACATTGGATTATAAGATATGTGAGAAATTGAATCCGACGAATTGTGATAATGCAAAAGTAACAGTAGAAGTGGATGCGGCTGAAAAAGAAGCGATAAATGATAAGTTGGAAGGCGTTAGAATAACCGAACCTAAATCAATTAAGATACTTGATAATGATGAATTCGATCCAGGAATAAATACTAGCCTTGTAGATTTAGGAACAGGCAATGCAAAAGGAGTTATATCGTTTAATAATATAACGGGAGAACTTACTTATACGCCTACAGAAGAAGAGACGGGAGACACAGTAACTGTTGATTATAAAGTATGTGACAATACAATAAGTCTTAGTTTATGTGATAGTGCTACGGTAACTGTAATTATTGTTAACGATTATGACAAAGATGGTAATATTGATAATAAAGATCCTAATAAATTTGCACCAACGGCAGTAAATGATACGATTAGGTTAGCAGCGTCAGGAGTATCTAGTAAATTAAATATTGTTGATAATGATGATTTCTTAGTAGGTTCAACCTTAAATAGTACTGGAGGCAGTGCAAAAGGAGTAGTATCGTTTAATGAAACGACAGGTGAAATAACATATACACCTACATTAGAAGAAGCAGGAAAAACAGTGACAGTAGGTTACAAAGTATGTAATACACCAGAAAATGTATGTGCAGATGCTTTAGTAGTAATCGAGGTTGTAAAAAATCCAGTTGCTAAAGATGATAAAATAGAAGATGCAAGAATTACAGAACCGAAGACAATAAAAGTTTTAGATAACGATGAGTTTACGGCAGGTAATGACATTACGTTAGCGGATAAGAAAACAGGAACCGCAAAAGGAGTAGCGTTATTGAATCCATTAACGGGCGAATTAACATATACACCAACAGAAGAAGAGTCAGGTGAAACGGTAACAATTGTTTACGAAGTTTGTGAATCAGATAGAGCTTTTGCTGTGTGTGATAAAGCAACAGTAACGATTGATGTTTCTGACGATTACGATAGCGATGGAAATAAAGATGCTACTGACCCTAACAAATTTGTACCAACAGCTAAGGATGAATTCTTAACGATTATCTATAATAATAGTGGAGAGGTTGATATACTTGAAAATGATGATTTCTTAGCAACGCCTAACAACACATCAATAGATATTTTGAACCCGAATGCAGCTAAAGGAAGCTTGACGGTTAATGAAAAAACAGGTATCGTAACTTACACACCTATTGCAGCCGAAATAGACAGATCTATTGTATTAGAATATAAGGTTTGTAATACTGAATTTACAAAACCAGTTTGTGAGGAGGCTAAGCTTACGATTAATGTCTTGTCTGATAACGATTTAGATGGCATTCCTGATCATAAGGATTTAGATGATGACAATGACGGTATTCTTGATGTAGATGAAAGCCATACAGTAGATACAGATAATGATGGAATAGTTGATGCATTTGATATTGATTCTGACAACGATGGTATCTTAGATATAATTGAAGCAGGAATCGTTGCAGAACCTAAATTTGAAGGAATTGCTTATGGTGATATTCCATTCGAAGACAAAAATAAAGACGGAGTAAATGATTTAGTAACATCAGCTACACCTATTGACTCTGACAAAGATGGAATTTTAGATTATTTAGATTTAGATGCTGATAATGATGGTATTCCTGACAACATAGAAGGACAATCCTCTAAAGGATATTTGAGCCCTTCAGGAGTAGATACGGACAAAGATGGATTAGACGATATGTATGATATTGACTGTAATAAATGTGGAACAATTGTAGGTTCTCCAATTACACCAAATAATTTAGATAGAGATACTAAACCTGATTATTTAGATTTAGATTCAGATAATGACTTATTACCTGATACGAAAGAAGCAGCAGTAACTCTTTCTGGAAAAGATACCGATAAAGACGGTTTAGATGACAGTGTTGACAAGACTAATGGTTATTCAAATCCAAATATAAACGTTTCTGATGTTTATGCTTCTTATCCAGATAAAAACAAAGATGACTTCAATGTAGATTTCAGACAAGCAGAAGATTTTGATTTTGACGGAGTAGTTGATACTGAAGATTTAGATGACGATAATGATGGTATTTTGGATATAGACGAAGGTATCTTAACCAACAGAGACTCTGATAATGACGGTATTCCTGATTACCAAGATTTAGATTCTGATAATGATGGTATTCTTGATATAATGGAAACAGGAGGAACTGATCCTCATAGAAAAGGAAACTATACTACGGATTTTGTTGATGCTAACAATAACGGATTACATGATTCAATAGAAGTAGAACCAGGCGTAAGTTCTCATGTGTTATCGGATTTTGATGGAGATGGTTACGACAATTATGTAGATTTAGACGCTGATAATGACGGTATTCCTGATGTAGTAGAAGGACAGACTACCGCAGGGTTTATTCCTAACCAACATGTTGATATTGATGGAGATGGAATTGACGATGCTTTTGATAATGATTGTAGATTATGTACGGATATCTTAACGGGTAATCCAATAGAACCTATCAATACAGACGGAGAAGATACTCCAGATTATATTGATTTAGATTCGGATAATGATTTAAAATCAGATTTATTAGAAGGGCAAATGACACTATTAGGTGTTGATAAAGATGGTGACGGATTAGATGATGCGGTAGATGACAAAGAAGATGGAAATATTGGTTCTGTAGAAATCAAAAACCCTCAAACGTACTATCCTGATACTTATAATGTAGGAGCTGATGTAGATTACCGTCAACAGTTTGATTTTGATTTTGATGGTCTTCCAGATGTTACTGACCCAGATGATGATAATGATGGAATTACGGATATAGAAGAAGGAACAGCTGATTTTGATAAAGATGGAGTACCTAACTATTATGATTTAGATTCAGATAATGACGGGGTATTAGATCAGTTAGAAAAAGCAGACGATCTTGATGGTGATGGAGCACCTAACTTCTTAGATTTAGATTCTGATGGTGATGATTTATATGATGTTTACGAAGCAGAACTTGAAGATACAAACAATGATGGAATTTACGATGAATACGATTTAGAAGAGGCAGAAAATCCAAACTTCCAGTTAGGTCAACCTGATATTGATACTGATGGAGACGGAATATTCGATTTCTTTGATGAAGATTCAGATGGTGACGGAATCCCTGATGATGTTGAAAGCCAAGGCGTTGATGTTGATACTGATGGAGATGGCATAGTAGATAGGTTAGATCTAGACTCTGATAATGATGGTATTCCTGATTCGATAGAAACAGTCGATGATTATGACAACGATGGCACCCCTAACTACTTAGATTTAGATTCTGATAATGATTCTGTAATTGATGAAAGAGAAGGAACTGAAGATCAAGATGGTGACGGTGATATGAACTTCTTAGACTTAGATTCAGATGGAGATTTATTATTTGACGAGAAAGAAGACGATTTTAATAAAGACGATATAGTAGGAGATGATTGTGATAATGATGGAACGCCTAACTTCTTAGATCCTGATTTATGCGAAGTATTTATTCCTGAATCTTTCTCACCAAACGGTGATGGTGCAAATGACTATTTAGAAATATTAGGAATAGAAGGTTTCCCTGAAAATAAATTTGAGGTTTATAATAGATGGGGAGTAATGGTTTACACCGCAGAAGGAAGTATTAATAACTGGGATGGGGTGCCGAATACAGGTCCATTATTAGGTCAGAACGACGTACTTCCTGTAGGAACATATTATTATGTAATTAAACTTAAGAAAACTGGCTATAAGCCAAAAGTTGGGTTTATTTACTTAAACAAATAAATATTTAAGATACAAAGCAACCCCCCAAATATTATGAAGAATATTATTAAAATATTATTAGTTAGTTGCTTAACTATTACCCTGAACGCTCAACAAGATATTACGTTTTCTTTATATTCTTTTAACAGTAGTATCTTAAACCCTGCCCATGCAGGAACGCATAAATCAAACGAGATTTATGCAATGTCTAGATTACAATGGTTAGGGGTCGATGGTGCACCACGTTCTTATGCCGTGACAGCAAATCTGCCCTTTCAGTCAAAATTTGGAGCATCCGCAGGTATTTTAGTTGATGAGTTGGGACCTACTCGCCGTACGATAGCCTATGGAGATATAGGAACTCATATCAATGTATCTTCTAAAGTAAAGCTCTCTTTTGGATTGAGAGGAAAAGCTACAAGCTACAGTGTTCAATTGACTAGATTAGCAATTATAGAGCAGAATGACGCAAGTTATTTTGAAGATATTGACGAGAAAACAAATTTTAATGTTGGTTATGGTGCGGTATTGTACGATGGAAAATTCTACTTAGGGTTTTCTTCACCATCCGCTATCGAAACTTCAGTAGAGACTAATGGAACCAAAATCATTTTAGAAAATCGACATTACTATGGTTACGTAGGGTACAAATTTAGAGTAGGAGATCATTTATCGTTTAATCCAAGTATACTTATTAAACAAGTCAATAACACGCCATTGGATTTAGATTTGAACCTTATGGCTATTGTGAAAGAGAAAGTTAGTGCCTCTTTAATGTATAGTCATTTAGATGCCGTGGGTGCTAATATTTCTTATGACTTGAACGCTAAGCTAAGATTAGGAGTAGCTTATGAAGTACCTATTACGAACTTAAGCATAGGAAGTATAACTACTTTAGAATTTGCGATTAGATATATTACAGGAAAAGAAAGAAGTAGGGCAGTTTCGCCTGTTTACTTCAATTATTAATAATTATTTTTTGTATTAAATTTCAACCCCCCATTACAAATTAATTAAAGATGAATACTCATTTTTTAAAATATATTCTGTTATTCATTTCGGTCACATTTTTTGTTACAGGTACCGAAGCTCAGAATGTAAAAAAGAAAATCAAAAAAAGTGAAAAAGCCTCGCATTCTTTAGATTTCGAAAAATCTACAAAACTATTGGCGTCTATTGAAGACACAAAAGCTTATTTAGAGAATGCCGAATCCTTTTACAATCTAGAGAGATATGAAAAGTCATTGAAATGGTATCAGAAAGCTCATGATGGTAACGGCATTCATAGCCTCGAACATTTACAAGAATTTGTGCATTGCCTTCAAATATCTGGTCAAGAAAAATCTATACCATCTCTGAGAAGTGATTATGATTCATTATTAACCGCTAGTGGAAATGTCTCATTTTTAACTCCTATCAGCACTGGAGATTATGCCGTGGAAGAGTTTGACGATGTGTGTTTCAATTCCGAATTCGATGATCATGCTCCTACTATTCATGATGGCAAAGTATTTTTCTTTTCATCGCGTTCTCAAGGAGGAGGAAAGTATGGCTATAATAAACAATCCTTTGGGGGTTTATATTATTCGGACATGGATAGGTGCAAGGCTAAAAGTTGGAGAAGAGAAAGTATCGGTGATTTGCCTGGGTTAGGACCTATTTTAGAGTCTAATATACACATTGGACCCATCGAAATTTCAAATGATGAAAAATTTATCTTTGTTAATAAAAATTATCAAGACACTGACAAACACGGAACTTACCATTTGAAATTAGTAGTCGGTGTAAAACAAGAATCAGGTAAATATAAATGGTCTGAATTCAAGTATAACGATGTTAATCATACTATTCAGCATCCTTTTTTTGACAATAGAACGAACGAGCTTTATTTTGCTTCCAACATGGAAGGAGGAAAAGGAGGAAATGATATTTATAAAGTAAAAGTGAGTAGCGATGGTAACGTAGGTCAACCAATAAACTTAGACTTTATTAATACTCCTATGGATGAGATTGCTCCTTTTGTTGATGATAAAAATAACATTTATTTTTCGAGCAGAGGATACCTTGGAAAAGGAGGTTTCGATATCCTTGAATATAGTGAAGAAAATGGTGTTTTGGCTTTGCCCGAACCTATCAATTCTTTCAAAAATGATTTGTTTTTTCGAATTGTAGAAAACGAAAAAAAGGCATACATGAGTTCTGACAGAAAAGCCTTCGGCGATGGTCAAATTTATGCTTTTGACTTGGAAAAACTCTTTTTGGATGCCGATTTGTTAGTCAAAGTGTTTGGTGTTGATGGCCCAAGCGTACGTTTGGAAAAGTTGGCTGAAAATATTAATATTGATAAAAAAGATAAGTTATATGATATTAGAAAAGGAGAGGAGTATTTAATAACGGTAAGTAAAGACGGGTACAAAACTCAAACTCGTAAAATTATTTATGACCGAAAGCATCCACAAAACTCTTTTGTAGAAGAATTTACACTAGAAAAAGAAGTTATTTATTTGGACTTGTTAGTAGATAATTTCTTGAATAAGAAAAAAGTTGACGCTACGGTATTAAAGGTCGTTAACACAAAAACTAATGTTCCTGCGGAATTTATAGATGGAAAATATGCTTTAGTGAAAGGTGAAAATTATAAAATTGAATCTGCCATCAAAGGTCATGATAGCAAGTTTAAAGAAATTATTACAGCTAACGTTAGTGCAAAATCCATTAAAGAGTCATTCTATTTTGTCTCTAAATCAAATAAAAAAGTGGGAGAGGGGAGAATACCCGATTTAGTAGAAATCGAAAATATTTTCTTCAATTTTGATAAAGATAATATTAAATCTTCTGAAAGACCAAAACTTGACCATGTCGTAGATGTATTGACCAAATATCCAAATTACAAAATTTCTCTTTCAGGACATACCGACTCTAGAGGGTCGAATGCATATAATATTGATTTATCGAAAAGAAGAATCAAATCTACCATTAAGTATTTGAAAAAACATGGCGTTAAGAAAAACCGAATTCATAAAAACAAATGGTTTGGTGAACATAAACTCGATAATGATTGTGGAGACGGAGTGAATTGTGATGAATTGAAACATTATAAAAATAGAAGAGTTGAAATAATGATAGTAGAATAAAACAAGAGAACACCAAATAAACTAAAAATGCCCTTAGTAAATTCATACTAGGGGCATTTCCATTTTAATTAAAAATATATTTATCGTATTTTCTGTTTGACTTTAGTGGTGGCAAATAATTTTTTTATGGAATATTTTCCGCTGCCGTTAACCAAGATAATCAACAAACCTCCTGCAATCCCTATATTTCGAATAAATAATTGAGATTCAATCCTTCTGAATGGCTCAATATCGTTCCAAAAAGAATGTGCTACCAATGTAATTGGAATCCAATACAATAATAATAAAATAGCTCCAAGGCTGCTCCTATAGCCCACTAAAATAAGGATTCCTCCAAATAATAATATAAAAATAGAGGCACTCATCATAATATCTTTTTGCCAGATTAACCCAAAATCCATCATTTTTTCTTGAGTTGCTCCATAGTAAATAATAGAATCTATGGCATCAAAAATAAAAATGAAGGAGATGAAAATCCTACCAATTAAGTCCATTATATCTTTCATAAAGATTGTTAAATTTGAATAATTAATTTGTTTAAGATGAGCCTACTTGGATGCTAATTTGATTTGCAAAGTTACTAATAAAATTTTAATAAAATTTTGTTAAATATGCTGGCTAAAAATGAAGGTTTGTGAACTTTGGCAGTTACTATTACTCGACTTAATAAAACCAAAAACTATGAAAATCCCCTTTTTAATCCTCATCTTATTTTTATCTCAGCTCTTATCAGCACAATTTTCGATAGAAACAGTAAAAGTTACAGAAACTTTGGAGAATGAAAACACTTCTGAAATTCCCAAACTTGTTTCTGAAAAACAAGACGATTTCTATGTGCTAAAAAAAGTTAATGATTATATCTTGAAAGAGTTCATGGTTTCTAGTTTTGAGCAACAAGAAATCAAGTCTTTCCGATGGTATGATGCTACTTTTAAAAGTGAAATTAAAGATAGTATTTTATATATTTCTTATGCGGGTGAATATATTGGTGGAGGAATTAATGATATTGAAAACGAGCTATTTTTTGATTTAAAAACGGGAGAGCGGTTAGAAAATTATGATATTCCTTTTCAAGGACTATTTACGATTCAGGGCTATCTAGATTTTATGAATAGTTATTGGTTACCTAAAGCCAAAAATGCATTTAAGGAAGCGTTGAACTGTACGGATAGTGAACCCGATGGCACCATTTACGAGATTTCTGACTATAAATTAGATAATGGTATTGTATCTATCGCTATGAACCAAATTTTTCATAAAAGGTATGATTATACTTGTGACCCTTTATTTAGTGCAACGGTAACGGTTGAAGAGTTATTACCGCTGTTAAGCGATAAAGGAAAGCTTATTTTATTGACCGACAATTATACCCAAAAATCTAAGGTTGAGACCTATTTATATAACGAAGAGATGAGACCGACTTTACCTACAAATATATATTTATGGGGGCAGATTGATAATAAAATGCCTTTTACGATGGGTTTAAATATAAATAATGAATCTAATGAGGTAGCTGGAATATATTTCTACGATAAAATAGGGAAGAACATCCAATTAAAGGGAACCAAAGATGATGATACGTTCTATTTGGAAGAGTTCTATGAAGGCAAAATGTCAGGCAAAATAAATATAAATTCTAGGAATCCTTATTTACCTGAAGGCTTTGGTATGTTTTTAGAAAATTCAGAAATTTATAATTTTTTGGGAGATTGGTCAAGCCCTAATGGTGACAAGAAATTAGAGCTTATTTTCGATGCAATCACGTTTAGTCATATCAATAATTACTAAAAAAATTATGCTTTCGTAGATTCTTGACTCTCTGTTGAAATTAATAATATGTTCATAGTCACGACATCGGACACGAAGTTAAGTTAACTAGATTAAATAAAATTATTTCAAATAACCTCAATATTATACATATTAGTAACGTTGTGTATGTAAAATAATATTAATATGGGAATGGAAGTATATTTGTCCGTAGAAGATTCTTCTTTTGACGAACCAGTGTTATCTAAATGGTTTTACTACGAAGTTGTAAATGGAATGCTATTTTCGGGCTTTGAAGAGTTCTTAACCGAAGAAGAAATAGAAATTTTTTCTCCTAATATCTGGGGACAAATTACTTTGGACGAGAAACGACCTATCAAAACAAGAGATAAATTAAAGCTTTTTGGTAAATTTGGTAAAGTGATTTTGGGCAAAGCAAGTATTGATGACGTAGACGAATTTTTTGAAAAATTATACGTAGTTAGTTATGAAATAAAAGATCGGGTTAGAGACCCTGTAAAACTTAAAAATGTAATAAAAAAGGTCCAACATCATCTTATAGATAATAGCTCAATCTTCCCTTTAGTTCACGGAATTTTCAAGGATAAAGAAAGAACAGAGCGTGCACGTCATATAATGATAAGTGACATTCAAGTTGAAATTGAAGGCAATTTATCTTCTGAAGATAACTATGATGAGTTGAGAGAAAAATTACGTTTTAAAAGCTATGGGGACGATTATGGTAAAGTGGATTTTTGTATAGACGTAGAGCCAGAAATTTTTGTTGAAAACACTACTTTCTACACAACCACTCGTACTGTAGCTCAGGTATATCAAAAACAATTTGAGGAATGTTATAAACTTTTAGATTATGCCATAAAAGAAAATAAAAAGGTTCTTTGGGAGTTTGGTTGATAATTAAATTTGTATGTTCTCAAATCAATTAAAAATGTCCGTGGTTTAATTTAAGCATGGACATTTTTTTATTGAAGATAATTAGTGTAGTCACATCAATAATTACTAAAAAAATTATGCTTTCGTCGATTCTTTAGCAACGTTTTTCGATTTCTAAGACTCCTTATAATACTAATTTTAAGCAAAAGTGAGTTATTTGCTAAAGAAACCATTTAATTAAATTGATCAAAACGAAAGTAAATATGAAAAATATCTTTTTAGGATTTGTACTGGCCATCGCTTGTTTTGGAATGGGATATTATTTCAATCAAACCGCCGAACAAGACAATATAATGGCAACTAATTACGCTGCGGATATTCCCAATCATGCAACTATTAATAACCAATCGGCAGTTGAAGAAAACAGAGCCGAAAGGTCTATGGATAGGTTGATGTCATCTGAATTGGAAACAATAAGACTGTTTGACGAAGCGGCTCCTTCAGTGGTTTTTATAAATTCGAGTCGATTGAGTAGAAATTATTTCAGTATGAATGTTACCGAAGTGCCTCAAGGTTCGGGAACAGGATTTGTTTGGGATAAAAAAGGAAATATTATCACCAATTATCATGTTATCAAAGATGCAGATGTTGTCGAAGTGGTACTTTCAGATGGTACAGAAGTGAAAGGAGAAGTGGTAGGTACGGCACCGACAAAAGATTTGGCTGTTATCAAAATAGACGTTTCTCCATCTAAATTGAGACCTATTCCTCGAGGAACTTCAAACGATGTAAAAGTTGGGCAGTTTGTTTTTGCAATTGGGAATCCTTTTGGACTAGATCAGTCATTAACCACAGGAATTATCAGTGCATTGGGTAGAGAAATAAAATCACCAGCAGGCATTACGATTCGTGATGTTATTCAAACAGATGCTGCTATTAACCCTGGAAACTCAGGCGGGCCATTATTAAATTCTTCGGGGGAACTAATCGGTGTGAATACGGCTATTTATTCACCTTCGGGAGCTTCGGCGGGTATTGGCTTTTCTATTCCTTCGAATGTAGTGGTAAAAGTTATTCCAGACTTGATAGAATATGGCGAAATTCAACGCCCTGTCTTGGGTTTTGAACCACTGAATCAATATTATATGACCCGATGGGGGATAAAAGGAGTCGGAGTAAAACGAGTTAATGAAGGTTCGCCTGCCGAACAAGCGGGACTTCAATCGATGAGTAAAAATAGTAGTGGCAATTATTTGATGGATGTAATTGTGGCTATTGATAACGAAAAAGTAGATAATTTTGAAGATTTATATTTGATTTTAGAAAAATATAAACCTGGAAATAAAATTACGATTGAAGTGAATAGAAACGGCGAAACCTACGAAATGGACGTTACCCTAACTAGCAATAGTGATATATACAGATAATTATTTATAGTTTAGTAATATGTAAATTAAACCCTAACCAAGGTAACTTGATTAGGGTTTTTTATTTTTTTTAAAAATAATTTTCATTTTACCAACCTTTTTAATTCTTACACTTGTCTTTTAGAATACAGCAGCATAATTGTTGTGTTTTTATGGAAAATTGAAAATTATTAAAGATGAAAAATTACATATTTCTTTTATTTGCTTTTGTTTTTGTCACTTCATGTATCGACGTAGATATATTTGATGATAGTGATGTGATTGATTATTACGACTGTGAAAAAGGAGAATTATTATATAAATTATCCGAATGGAAAATTGCTGAAGTCGATGTGTTACCTACCAAAGAATTAGATTATCATCTTAATTTTAATTTATTAGGAACAAACCTATTCGTAGTGGATGATCAATTGGGGGTTCAGGTGTATGACGTTAGTAATTTGGAGAATCCCAAACCTGTGGCTTATTATTCTATTCCCGGAGTTAGCCAATTATCCATTGATTGCAATACCTTATTTGTAGATAATTTCACGGATATTATTTCGATAGACATTTCAGACATTCAAAACCCTAGTGTGGTAGATAGAATTGAAAATGTATTATCTAGTTATTATGTTATTGATGAGAATGGAGATATTTATAATTATGGTTTTTGTGATTTTTGGTACGTAGATGCTGAACTAGCTACTAGCTCTTCTAACAGTAACGGCGGAGCGGGTGTTCAAGGTTCTTTATCGAAATTCACGACAGATAATGGGCATTTATATTTGACAACTTCTTATTCTTTAATTTCGATAGAACGAATCAACTGCAACGAATTTGGTCAAAAATCAGAATCCTATTTAGACTTTTATGCAGAGACGATGTATTATTTTAATGGAAATATTTATATCGGTTCTACAACGGGAATGTTTGTTTACAGTACAGGTTTGAATCCTGAAAAGGTTTCTGAATTTCTCCATGACTATGCTTGTGACCCTGTTTACCCAACGCTTGGGCGTGCTTACGTAACTTTACGTACAGGAACATTTTGTAATAATGCTACAGACCAATTAGATATTATTAATACAGAAGATATTTTAAACCCAACTTTAGTGAAAACGTATCCAATCCAAAACCCAATAGGGCTTTCTGTCTCAAACAACTACTTATACCTTGCCAGAGGACAATTTGGTCTTAATGTATATGATATATCAGACGAACTCAATATGAAAGAATTAATTCATTTTGATGAAGTTTATGCACAGGATGTTATTGTTTATGG
>CALAJP010000107.1 GCA_937922815.1 uncultured Saprospiraceae bacterium | reverse complement strand
ACCGAATAAATTTCTGGTTGTTGTTTCATTATCTTCTAAAGTAGCTAAACCAAACTGATTTACTCCTCCTGGTCCATGAATATCTTCTGAAGGTGCCTCAAAACCGCCTTCATTAGCTTCGTTTCTCAATGCTACTGTAGGGGCAGTAACCCCATCAAATCCATACCAATTATTCTGTTGTAATTCTCCTTGCGTAAATCCTAACGATTGAGTAATCGTTAATTTATCTAAATAGAAATTGTTATTAATTCTAAAATTCAATCTCTTGAAACCAGAACCAGTTAAAATACCGTCTTGTTCAAAAAAGTTAGCTGAAGCGAAATAAGAATTTTTTTCTCCTCCACCTGTAATAGAAACTCCGATATCGCTCACAGAACCTGTTTGTAAGTTTTCATCTTGCCAATCTGTATTTACTCCATTATAGGTAACTCTTGTAGGGTCGCCATCGTTCTCAAAACGTTGGTTCAAATAATCCGTAAATTGTTGTCCATTAATAAAATCCAATTTTTTTGATGGCGTATCAAAACCATACTTAGCCGTGAAGTTCACTTCCATAGGTTTTTCTTTATATCCATGTTGAGTTTTGATTAGAACAACACCGTTGGCAGCTCTTGACCCATAGATAGCAGCTGTTGCCGCATCTTTAAGTATAGAGATGTCTTTGATGTCTTTTGGATTAACGAAATCCATGTTCTCTACGAATAATCCATCAACAATAAACAATGGACTCGCATTACTCAATGAGTTTACTCCACGAATAAATACATTTGTAGAACCTCCTGGCTGTCCACCTGGAGCTTCTATTTGAATACCAGGAACCTTTCCTTGTAATGCTGTACTTGGGTTACCAGAAACCACGCCTGCGATGTCATCGTTTTTGATAGTAGCAACTGAACCAGTAAGTTCCTTCTTGTTTGAAGAACCATACCCAATTACAACAACCTCTTCCAAAGATTCAGAATCTTCTTCCATGGTTACATCAATAGTTGCCTGCCCATTAATGGGAACACTTACTGTTTTGTAACTGATGTAGCTGAATACCAAAGTTGCATTGGGGTCAACATCTTCAATAGTGTAAGTTCCATCCCAGTCAGAAATTGTTCCAGAAGAAGTACCTTCCACTAGAATATTTACACCAATCAGGGGCTCATCCCCTGCTTCGTATACTGTTCCTGACACAGTGATATTCTGGGAGTAAATAATGCTACTGCATAGCATTATGCCCAGAAACAAAAGCTTTGTAAATACCTTATTTTTCATATAAGATTGGGTTTAGTTTAAAAGATCTACGTTTGAAAAATGAAACAGAATATTTTTATGATACCCTGTGCTACTACAAATTAAGGGAACATTTTTTACATTACATTATTTTTTAACATTTTTTTTCAGAAGAACAGGTAACAAATTCATTTTTTACCTTAAAAACAATATTCAATACAAAATATTGACAATAAATAAACTATCTAAATAATAATCTGCATACTTTTTAAGTTTCATTCAGAAATTTAAAAGCAAAAAAGCCTAAAAAGCCGCCTTTTAAGTAAAAATCTTAATGAAAAACAAACTAAAAGTATGGCTCTAATTTGTTTTCAATAACAATATTTATTAAATTTCGACTACTTTAAGTATACCTTATTCAAAAAGTGAGACAGGGTTTAATCTTTTTATTAGTAGTTAAAACAAAAAACATGAGGCATATAAAGTAATCAAAAGACGATTTTATAATAATTTAAAAATCAAAGATTTATAACACATAAATAGACAACGAAATAGTTTTCTTAAAAAAGTACATTAAATTATCAAAGCAACATAGTAGTGTTACTCACAAAAAACAATACATTTGTATTGTAGCACAAAGTATCATAAAAAAATGGATATAGTAATAACAAAAATAAAAGAACTTGAAAACATCAAAATGCTTTCAAAACACAATCAAATAGTTAATGGCATTATTAACACAATCAATGGGGATTTAATATCTTCATCTGATAAACTTCCTACGATAAACGAAATGGAAGAAGGATTGGGCTTTGCAAGAAAAACGATTGTCAGGGCATACAATGATTTAAAAAGTAGAGGAATAATAGAGTCTCGAGGCAGACAGGGCTACTATATTATCAGCAAATCCACTGAGATAGAATCTAAAATAGCCTTGGTTCTTTATGGTTTTCAAACTTTTCAAGAGATTTTTTACAATACATTTAGAGAAACAGTTGGAGACAACTATCAAGTAGATATTTATTTCCACCATAACAATCCTAAAGTTTTTGAAAACATCATTAACACAATACAGTCTAAGTATACCTATTTCGTCATCGCTCCTATAGAAGGAAAACAGTTTAAGAGCTTGATGAATCGTTTTCCAAAAGATAATTTATTAATAGTTGATAGAGCGAGTTATTTAGACTTCCCACATGTAGTACAATACTTTGAAGAGCCTTTAATTAGAGAGCTTAAAGAAATAAACCACCTTGTTAAAAAATATAAAACCTTTACTCTTTTTTATAGAGAAAATGCAGATTTTCCTGTGGGGATAAAAAAGGGATTCAAAAAATTCATTGAACAAGAAAAAATTTCGGGTAGAGTCGAACAAAAGTATAAATCAGGGTCTGTAGAAAAAGGAAATCTATATTTCATAATCAATGATACCGAATTGTGGGAATTGCTCAAAGATGCACAATCCAAAAACCTTGAAATCGGAAAAGATATAGGAATTATTTCTCATAACGATACTCCTGTCAAAGAATTGCTTTTTGGAGGGATTAGTGTTTTCTCTACAAACTTTAAACGAATGGCGGAGATAGCAAGCCTCTTTATTCATAAAAACGGTGAATTAAAAATAGTAGTTGATAGTAAAATAATACAACGAAAATCACTCTAAATAAACATACTAATAATATAACTAATTATTAATTATAGTAAAATGAATGCTAAAAAAACGATAACATCTAAAGCACCTGGTCGAATCAACATTATTGGCGATCATACTGATTACAATAACGGTTTTGTAATGCCTGCCGCTATAGACTTGCACACTACTTTTACTTTTACCTTGAATGAATCTGAATCTACCTGTAAAATAGAATCCATAGATATGAATGATATTTATGAATTTGATTTAAAAGAACTAGGAAAAGGAAAAAGTTGGCAAAAGTATATTGACGGAATTTTATTCCAACTACAAGAGAATGGCTATAAAATCAGTGGTTTTGATGCCGTTTTTAGTGGAACTGTTCCATTGGGAAGTGGACTAAGTTCATCTGCATCATTAGAAGCTTCTTTTCTAAATGGTCTCAACACCCTTTTTAACTTGGGTATAAATCCATTAAAAATGGTGCAAATGAGCCAATTAGCCGAACATTATGTAGGGGTTAAATGTGGAATCATGGACCAATTCGTGAGTTTTATGGGCAAGAAAGACCACGCGTTATTATTAAACTGTGCTACCAATAAGTACGAATTAATTCCTATTGACCTAAAAGACTATACTTTTTTATTGATTAATAGTAATGTATCTCATTCTTTAGCTTCATCAGAATACAACACTCGTCGAGAAACCTGCGAAAGAAGTTTAGAAAAAATAAAAAAAATACTTCCTGTTCAAACCCTTAGCGATTTAAAAGTCAGCGACTTGGAAACTATCGAAAAGAGTTTGAATGAAACAGAATATAAAAGAGTTTCGCATGTTGTTCACGAGAATGATAATGTTCACCAAACGAAACAAGCTTTTACGGAAGGAAACCTTACAAAAGTTGGAAAATTGTTATACAAAGGACATAAAAGTATTAGTCAAAACTATGAAGTTAGCTGTCCAGAATTAGATTTCATTATTGATTTTTGCAAAAACGAAAAAGAAATTCTTGGTGCCAGAATGATGGGTGGAGGATTTGGAGGCTGTGCTTTAGTTCTTATTCGCAAAACCGAAGTAGATTCATTTATCGACAGAATTAGTGAATCGTATTCAGCAAAATTCGATTTCCAATGCTCTCCAATTCATATTAAATTAGGTAACGGAGCAACAATTATCAACCAAAATTAAAAATAAAAGCTATGTTTCTAGATACACCACACAGAAGACTAAATATTTTAACAAACCAATGGGTTTTAGTTTCCCCTCACAGAATGAAAAGACCTTGGCAAGGAAAAGTAGAAACACCTCCTAAAAAGCAAAAAATATCATACGATGAAAAATGTTATTTATGCCCAGGAAATACCCGTGCCAACGGAACCATAACGGAAAAATATACAGAGACATTTGTTTTTGATAATGATTTTGGAGCATTAATGAATAACCCTAAGTCTGAAACTATCAACGATGGATTACTGACTGCTAAACAAGAATCAGGAATCTGTAAGGTTATCTGTTTTTCTCCAGACCATAGCTTAACTTTGGCGGACATGGAAGTGGTAGATATTGAGAAAGTAGTGCA
>CALAJP010000106.1 GCA_937922815.1 uncultured Saprospiraceae bacterium | reverse complement strand
AATAGTGGAGACTAACAGGGGTTAGTGTTGAGTAATTTCTATGGTAAATAACAAATCGTATTCTTTTAAAAATCGTTCTACTTCACTCACTAATAAGATGCGTTTTAGGCTCCCTGTACGGCAATCTAAACCTCTATTGTTGCAAATAATTTCGTTCAGTCTGTTTTTAGCTTCTTCGTAAGGTAAAAAATGGTAACGTTTGAACAGTTTTTGTTTAGTTAAAATAGCTGTTATTAAGACTGGTGCGATATATGGTTGTGCTTTTTTTTCCATGATATTAAAGGTTGACTTCTTCGTATTTATAGTTAGTTATTTCGTTTTTTGTATTGTAGATATAGCGTTTTATGGGTTTAAAAACATACAATGTACTTCCCCATAATAGGATATAATCTACTAATTGAGGATTACTTTTTTTATAATAATAGGTTAGGTGTACCCGTATAATGAAGCTTTGAAATTGACAAAGAAACTCTTGTTCGTATAGTTTTCCATTTTGATATTTTTCTCCTCCTATATTGCGCCTGTGTTCCTTGGCAAAAGACACTAGTTTTTCATAGGTATTCGCCTGTAAAAACTTAATGTAATTAGGGTCTTGTTCTTTGGTTTTAGGGATGTCATTTTCAACAGTATTATTATTAGTAGCCCCTGTTAAGGTGATGTTTTTGCTCAATGCTTCAAGTAATTGGTAGGCATCTCCATTAAAACTTTGGTTATTAATTTTACGCACTTTACTAGCTAGTATTGAAATGCCCGATAGCTCATTTTTGTAATCGGTGTTGCTATTTATAAGTATTGCATTATCTGGTAATCTAGGATGTTTATGCAAATATGCCATTGGTAGTACATGGTGTACTTCTTGTGCTACATCTGTAAGTACAATATTTCCGTTTTCTGTTTGTTTGATAATCATTTTTTAAGATTTAAGAGGTTGCGTTTCTTGCGTTTGTCTTGCGTTTGTCTTGCGCTTTTTTGCGTTTTTCATTTTCCCAGTAGGTTTTATCCTCCTGTATTTCTCTCCATTTTTCTAAAGTATTCATGCTTTTATTTAATTAGTTGTTATAGTAGTTATGTGCGCTTTGGTTTGATTGTCATAAAACATTAGCTTGTTGGTAGCTCCTTTGTAATTTGATTTTTCAAAGCGTTGGTACATTGCGTTTACCAGTACATTTTGAGCTTTACGGTTTTTACTTAAATGGTTATACCAAACTGGATTGACATAAGTGCCTCCTGTTTGTCTGTATTTTAAATGATTGTTACCGTTTTTAAGTAGTATGACCATTTTTAATTGACTGCATTTAGAACACGTAATTTTGTGTTTCAATCCACATTGACATCGAGTGTTTCTTTTCATAATTAAGCTATTTGCTGATTTTTTAATAAAGTGGGTAAAGCCACTAAATAATCATTGGGTAAATTTGTTTGTACGTAGCTATATAATTGCTCCGCACTATAATTGCCTTGGTTATATTTTTGTATTGCTTTGGTTAGTTTTTCTTGTGTAGATAGTTTGCGCCTCCTTGCGTTTTTATCTACTGTTTTTTGCGTTTTTTCTTCTTGTCGTTTTAAGACATATTTTTGGTGTGTTTTCCAAACACTTTTTAATCCATAAAAACCAATTTCATTTGCTCGTGTGCGTGTGGTATCAAAATAAAGTGAAGGATATAAGGCAGGCACTTCTGCCTTAGCAAACCATTTACGGGCAAAATTGAGCTTCCAACGATACTCTTTGAGCTTATTATTTAGGGTAGATTTATGTAAAAACCCTTTAAATAAAGTGTCCTTTAAGTGATTGATCGTTTTTTTCCATTCACCTACATAGACCTGGTGTTGTTTCCAAATTTTTGCAGAAGATTTGATGAAATCTTGTACCAAAATGGCTTTAAATTCTTCGGAAGACACATGAGCATATAATTCTATTTTTTTCAAATACTCGTAGCGTAATCCCTTGTAGTTATCAAATTTTCCTTGTGCTAATTCCTGTGCAAGATCTCTATCGTCTTGCAAGAGATTTAAAAAGTTTTCGGTTAATTTTCCGTGTGTGTTTTGAGGTGCTTTTTTGTTTCCTCCTAAAAAATCGGGCAAAATGGTTTTAAGTTCCGCAGAAATTTTGCGCGAGTGTTTTTTTAATTCTTTATTTATTCCCGTGGTGTTCTTGTAGTCATCCGCAGGATATGCATTACTTTCCCTTTTTGATGCGGTGCTATTTGCACAGTCTTTTATTTCTTTTTCTTTTAATAAAATAGTTCTAGTAGTATCATTATTATGAGGTAACTTCTTCCCACTTGAAGTAATAAAGTATTTATTTTCAATGCTTTGGGGTTTAGGTAAATTACCGTCTAAAATCACTAAGATTTTAGGGCAAAAATTAACAGCTATCGGCTTGTTTTGATTGATGTAAGTGTAGTTTATTAAAATGCCTGCTTCTCGAAGTCTTTTAATATGGTTTTGCGCTGTTTTCTTGCAAAAATCAAACCTTGGTATATCAGCAATAGTATGTGTCGCTAATTTGCGGTGGTCTATTTGTAATTTTGGAAGTGCATTTTTAAGGGTGCTTGTCGGGCGGTTCATTTCCAATAAGTATTCATTGCGCTTTTTTAGTTGTGAGATATAAAAGCCTACTAGCACACTAAAAACAAGTTCAGAGGTGTATTTTATGGTTGGGATGCGTTTTTTTGCGATATAATTTGCGCCTAGTTGCGTATTATGCTTTTCTGCTAGTTCATTGTATACTTGGGTAAATTCGCTATTGTATTGCGCCTTAAAATCAATAGTATATTTTGTAATCGTAACGCAAGTAGGTTTTACTATATTTTTATTATAGTGCTTAATTTCTTTGTTACTCTTTGCTACTTGTTGATTGTATTTATAAACAAATTGGCGGTAATTATCCATAGTCTTTTTCATAGCTTCCCTATCTAAGTAGGGGTAGTTGATATAAGCGTAATGCTTAGTTGCTATTTTTTTACAAGTAGTTACGCCCTTTTTTAAAAGTAGAAAGCCGTGAGTGCTGTTAAACTCTTCTACAGCTTTATTATATTTTGATTCGTTTAACTTATTGCGTTGTGCATTGTCTTTAAAAATCTTAATTGCATACTGGGTAATGGCATCAAGTTTTGTTGCTTTTAAATGTTCCTGTACTTTTTGGTTGTACAAACCAACCTCACTAAAAAGCATTGCGCTTTTTTGAGTTTGTGTTTGGTTTATGTTCATGGTGTTTTGAATTAAAAAAAAGCAACTCACAATAAAATACTGTGAGCTACTTTAGTGGGTAAGCCCTTGACTTATACCCGTGGTTTGGTTGCGCTGTTTTGCGCTTATTCGTTCTAATCTTGCTTTTACTTCTATGTTGTGAACATGTTTTAAATACTGTTCGTAGTATTCCTTTGTATATTCAAAGGGCAAACTTGATTTCTTGCGCTTTTGCGTTTTCTTTTCTTCTACTTTTTCAGCACTAACAACAGACAAGAACAAAGCACGTTCCTCGGCAGTTAGTTTGCCGAAGTTTTGCATAGTTGTTGTTAAATTATTTTGTTGCATAGCCTGTATTTTGCGAAAAAAAGCGCAATTATTTTAAATTTTGTATATTTGTCAATATTAGAGTACAAATATATCACTAATTATCGCAATATTAAAAATATTATACGATGAATATCGCAAACTCAAAAGAAAGACTATTGCAATACCTTGATATTAAAGGGATTAGTAAAGCGCAATTTTATAGAGAAACGCAAATAAAAAGAGGTTTCTTAGATGCCGATAAATTAAATGCTTCAATTTCGGATAAATTCCTTGCGAGAATTGTAGGTGTCTATTCTGATTTAAAACTATCTTGGCTTATTACAGGAGCGGGAGAAATGGAACATACAGAGGCTACAAAATCAAATGCTGTTTGGGTCGATTATAATAATTTTAAATTAGTGCCATTAGTGGGTAAAAG
>CALAJP010000105.1 GCA_937922815.1 uncultured Saprospiraceae bacterium | reverse complement strand
CCATTTTTCTCAACAAATTTCTCTTGATATTTTTTTCTAAGCGCCATTACATTTGTTAAATCTACTTCGTTGAAAGTAGTTAACATGGCAGTATTATTTTTAGCAGAAACCAAACGCTTAGCGATGGTTCTTCTCATTCTGCTCATTTTTTGAGTATTCGTATTTCTACTAAATGCACTTGGTGTAACAGGAGCAGCAACTTCTTCTGCTTTTGGTGCAGGAGTAGATTTAGCAGCAGGAGTAGCACTTAATGCATCAGCTTTTGTTATTCTACCATCTTTTCCAGTCCCTTGAACACCGCTTGCATCAAGATTCTTTTCTGCTAAAATCTTTTTAGCTGCAGGAGAAGGGTGACCTGTTGCATAATTTTCATTCTGAACAGTTGGCGTTTCAGGAGTAGCCGTTTCGGTAGTTGGAGTAGGAGCAGCCGTTTCTGCACTGGCAGCAACAGACGTATCTATTCTGGCTACAACAGCACCTATTTCCAAATCGTCTCCTTCTTCAGCAACATAAATTAGTTTACCCGCAGCTTCTGCAGGAAATTCTAAAGTAGCTTTGTCAGATTCAAACTCACAAATAGATTCGTCTAACTGAACTATATCACCTTCTTCCTTTAACCATTGCGAAAGTGTAACTTCGTTAATTGACTCGCCGATAACGGGCACTTTCATTTCAACTATACTCATGTTGATTATTATTTTTAATAATTTTTTTAAACGTAATTGATTTGTTTTAAATACCAAAAATAAAACCAATTGTTATTTTTGACAGCACAATCACGCGTTTATATAAACAGTCTTTTGTAAAACAAATACAAAATAATGAAAATTCTGAACGAGAGCCAAAAATAATTTGGAACTTCTCGCATTACGGACAACAAATATAAAGTATTTTGACTTTTTGTTTGGTTTTTGTGAAAAAAATAAAGAAAAGGCAAAAAAAATTAACCATTGTATATTTGCCGTTTAGTGTTTTGTTGTGAACAATTAACAGTAAAAAACATTTATAAAGAAGGTTAAAGAAAAATAGACAATCATGGATCATATTGAAGGCAAACAAAAATTTATTCAGACTTGGGGAACACTGGGAAGCAGTTGGGGAATAAATAGAACTATGGCTCAGATTCATGCACTCCTTTTGTTGAGTTGCAAACCAATGAATTGCGAACAAATCAAGAATGATTTGAAAATTTCGGCGGGTAATACCAATATGAATATTCGAGCTCTTCTCGATTGGGGGCTTATTCACAAAGAATTGATTCCTGGCGAAAGAAAAGATTTTTATCGTGCCGAAAAAGATATGGTAAAAGTCCTAAAAGCTATCATTATCCAACGAAAGAAAAAAGAATTAGCTCCTCTCATTGCTACCCTCGATGATTTGAAAGATATTCAAGGAGAATGCGATTGCTCCAAAGAATTAAACAATCGTGTCCAAGACCTCCGCAAATATGCCGGCAAAGTAGAAACTACCCTTGACCTTATCGTCAAAGCCGAAGAAAGTTGGCTGATGAAGTCAGTTTTTAAGAACTTGGGGTAAGTTCATAAATAGCTAAATAAGAGTTAGTTAAATTCTTATTTTCATACAGTTTAATACTTAATAAATTTCATTATCATTATCATTATACCATTGTTGTAAAAATACGAGAATGGTATAGGAAGTTTTTATTAAGAAAAGACTGAAAAAAGCCCATTAATTGATGTTTTGTTGATTTGATCGCCCAACCACACTTCACTAATGAGCCAACTCACCTCAGTTAGAGGGTCTGTCTATTCGCAAAGGTAAAGGTTCTTATTCATTCTGGTAGGCGGAGGGAATTATTTTCTGACACCGTTCCGCTTTTGAATTTGGGTAGGGTAGGAGTGAATTTTTTAAAAAAAAATTATGAAAAAAACAATTTATGGTTTATCAATTTTAAACCTGTTATTTGTAATATTATTTTTTTCGTGTGATTCTGAATATGATGACCTGTCTTCTGAAAATGGTGAAAACAAATATTATGATGAAATTAATTTGCTTAATAATAGTTTATTGGTTAATAATGTAGTCCATAGTGGTAATAAACTTTACGCTCAAGTTGAACAAGAAGTTTTTGATGCTTTAGAGTTAAGTAACTTAAGTTTAGATTTAACACATGTAAATAATATTTATTTATTGTTTGATAAATCTCTGAAGTTTAATGAATATTCTATAGATGATTTAGTTGGCGTTGTCTCTTTTAAAATTACTACAAATAATGAAATTCTAATAGAGTTAACTAATAATAAAGGGGGGCTAGAATATAGTTTCTTAAGTCCTGAAATTAACTTTGCTGCTGATTATGATATATTTTATAATTTTTTTCAGCAGAAAGTTGAAAACATCATTATGTTGTCAAAAGAATCTTCGAATTTTAACGAAATAAACCTTGTTCCTTTTTCTGATACAAGTAGAATTTATCTTGAATATAATAAAAAATTAAACCAGTTAAAAGCAGAAAGCAGAAATGTTAGTTGTTCTTTTCCTTGCCCTTTAGTTTATTTTGAAGATTATTTCTGCTACTATGATAGTCATACCGCTAAACATCAGTGTGTTAAACCAAATCCTATTACTGGTTGTGCGGCTTCTCAGGTTTTAGAGGATAATCATTCGTCTAAAATTAATCTGGATAATATTCGATATTTTAGAGATAACTATTTAAAAAGGTCTAAATTGGGTCAGGAGTTAGTTACGGATTATTATTCACTTTCAGGAGATTTAGCCCATTATAGGTTACTTTCTTCTCATTCTCTGTTAGAGAACTATCAATTGATAGCAAAATTGGTAGAAGTTTCAAATAAATTAGAATCAAGAAGTAATAATGAAGTTATTATTGATGAAGCATTAGCAGAGTTAATTTTAAGTTATATTCATACATATAAAAAGTTCATCATAAAGGATAAGGAGTTTATTAGCAGATTAAATAAATATGAAAACTTACTGGACGAAGTTAAAGGATTGCCTAAAGATGAGTTTTTAGCAAAAACAGGATTATATTAGGTGAATATTATTTTAGATGATTTGATATGAAATATTTATAATTAATTATTGCATTTTATAGTGTGACAATACTTACTAAGGTAATACAATGTCATTCTACCTTTGGATTAATGTAGGATGGCGTTATACTTAGGTTTCTGTGAAATGTCATTAAAAGTTATTCAATTATAGGTTGATTGCACCAAAATCATTTCTAAAAAATGACTATTGTAAATCAATACTTTAGAAATTAAACCACTTACAAATTACATTTTATTCGTTTTGCAATTAACTGGTTCTGAATAGTCATAAATTTTGATGCAATTAACCTAATTCAATTATAAAAGATGAATTATGTATGGAAATATTTTTTATTAACGATTTTAACTTTAAACTCTTGTAAGGTTAAAGAGGGAGCGGTAATTGGTAAATATAATTCAAAAGAATATTCATATATCGAATTAATTTGGGTCAATTTGATTAATACTAGAACAGTAGTTGGGACAGTAGTAGGAACAAAACTTGAAGTAAATGAGGATTCTTCGTTTTATATGCAAACTTGTGGAAATATATTGACAGGGAATTGGCTGATAAAAAACGATTCTCTTTATCTTTTTGTAAAAAATAATCGTTGGAAAAATGATAGCTTACATTTATATGGATTTGAGAAAAAACAACCAGAGGTTTATAATCAACCGTTAAAATATAAAATTTTAAAGAATGGATTTGTAAGGAAAAATTTATTTAGAAATAATGAAATAGAAAGTACAGTGATAGAAAGATTAATAAAAAGTTAAATTTGTTTTGTTGGTGAATTTGACATATGATATGTGTTCTTGAAAACTCTATTTAAGAGTACGTATCTACTTATTATGTAATAGTACCTATCTAAAAAGTGAACCTTTCCTTTTCTTCCAAAAACATTTCCCTATTTTTGTAGTCATAAATCAAAAAAACAGCAAAAGTTATGGCTAACAAAAAGCTTTTCTTATTAGATGGACACGCATTGGTGTATCGAGCGCATTATGCATTTATAACCAGACCCTTGATTAATTCCAAAGGAATGAATACTTCGGCAGTTTCTGGTTTTGTGCGAGTCGTTTGGGATTTGATAAGAAACCAAAAACCATCACATTTAGCCGTTTCTTTTGATATGTCGGGACCTACTTTTAGGCACGAAATGTATGAAGAATACAAAGCCAATCGTGATGCTCAGCCCGAAGATATTACTGTTGCTATACCAATTATTAAAACCATTTTAGAAGCTTGGAAAATACCTATTGTAACCAAACAAGGCTACGAAGCAGATGATTTGATAGGAACGATAGCACACAAAGCAGCCAAAGAAGATTTTGATGTATATATGGTAACACCAGATAAGGATTATGCTCAATTGGTTACCGAAAAAATATTCATGTACAAGCCTTCTCGAATGGGAAATGGCGTCGAAATTTTGGGGGTAGAAGAAGTTTTAGAGAAATGGCAAATTAGTCGTATTGACCAAGTGATTGATTTTCTGGCATTGAAAGGAGATGCGGTTGATAATATTCCTGGCATACCCGGGATTGGAGATAAAACAGCCGTTAAGTTATTGAAAGAGTTTAATTCTGTAGAAGAATTGATAGAAAGAGCCGATGAGGTAAAAGGAAAATTGTCTGAAAAGATAAAATTAAATGCTGAACAAGGACTGTTGTCTAAAAAACTAGCAACGATTGATATTGATTGTCCTGTCGAATTTTCTGATTCCGATTATGAATTGGTAACGCCAAATCTAGATAAACTTAATCAAATTTTTGTCGATTTAGAGTTTAGAACCTTGGCAAAAACAATTATTGGGCATTTTAAAAAAGATAAAAGTCAACAATTGGATTTGTTTGGGAATCAAGTGGCTGTTGAAGAAGAAAGTGTGGTGAAGCCAATCCAGATGGCGAGCAATAATATTTCAAACGTCGAGCATAATTATCAATTAATTCAAGGAATTGATGCTTGTACTCAGCTTGCAAAACAACTTGATTCGCAGACTGTTTTTTGTTTTGATACGGAAACGACGGGAGTAAATCCACATTTGGCTGAGTTGGTAGGAATTTCTTTTTCTTGGAAAAGTGGTGAAGCTTATTATGTGCCTGTTCCTCTGTCTGGTAATGAAAAAGATGTAATTTTAAATATTTTTAAGCCCATTTTTGAAAATGAAAACATCGCTAAAGTTGGGCAAAATTTGAAATATGATGCTTTAATTTTGAAGTGGTTGAATATTGAATTAAAAGGAAAACTCTTTGATACGCTTTTAGCTCATTATTTAGTAGAGCCCGATTTGAGGCACAATATGGATTATCTTTCAGAAACGTATTTGAATTATAAACCCGTTTCGATAGAAACTTTGATTGGTAAAAGAGGCAAAAATCAATTGAATATGTCTCAAGTACCTGTCGAAAAAGTTTCTGATTATGCGGCTGAAGATGCGGATATCACTTGGCAGTTGAAAGAACATTTGCAACCTTGGTTGGAAAAAGAGGAGCTTATTAAATTATATGACGAAATCGAAGAGCCAACGCTCAAGGCATTGATTCAGATGGAATATAATGGAGTGAAAATTGATTCAGAAAAACTGAAAAAACAATCAGAAAGATTGCAAATTTCGCTTAAAGAAATCGAAAAAGAAATATTTGAATTATCAGGTGATCCGTTCAACATATTATCTCCGAAACAACTAGGTTTGGTTTTGTTTGAAAAGCTAGAAATTCCTTATCGTTGGAAGAAAACCAAGACGGGGCAATATAGCACTGATGAAGAAAAACTATCTGAATTGGCTGAGAATCACCCGATTGTTGCTCAGGTATTGAAATACAGAAGTTATAAAAAATTGCAAGGAACATATTTAGATGCCTTGCCAAAATTAGTAAATCCCAATTCTGGTTTGATACATAGTTCGTTTAACCAATGGACGGCTTCAACAGGGCGATTGAGTTCGAATGATCCCAATTTACAGAATATCCCAGTGCGAACAGAAGAGGGAGCTAAAATTCGTGAAGCATTCGTTCCTCGTCACCCTGATAACGTGATTTTTGCTGCGGATTATTCACAGATTGAACTAAGACTAATAGCTGAAATGAGTGGAGACGAAGCGATGCTTTCTGCTTTCAATGATGGACTTGATATTCATACGGCTACGGCTGCACGAGTCTTTGGAGTTGAATTGGACGAAGTGACTCGTTTGCAACGTTATCAAGCAAAAACAGTGAACTTTAGTATTATTTACGGTGCTGGAGCTACCAATTTATCTAAGCAGTTGGATATAAAAAGAGCAGAAGCGAAAAAACTTATTGACCAATATTTTTCTGAATATAAAGGTTTGAAAACCTATATGGACAAGGTGGTTGAAGATGCAAGAAATGAAGGGTATGTTTCTACAATGAAAGGTAGAAAAAGAAAATTGAAAGATATTAATTCACGAAATGGTATGATTCGGTCTCATGCGGAACGAAACGCTGTTAACTCTCCGATTCAAGGTTCAGCTGCTGATATGATAAAAATTGCGATGGCTGACATTCACCAAGAAATGATGAAAAGAAATATGGAAGCTAAGATGATTCTTCAAGTGCATGATGAATTGGTTTTTGATGTTCCGAAGTCTGAATTGGAAGAATTGAAGGAAATGGTGGTTGAAAAAATGAAAAAAGCTCTACCCGATTTAAAAGTACCTATTGTGGTTGGTGTGGATGTGGGTGATAATTGGTTAGAAGCCCATTAAAAAAGTCTACTTTTTAATAAGCCCTGAATATTTGTATTTGAATATTCAGGGCTTTTCTTTTGGTGAAAAACGAGAAGTATTTGGTTATTCTGTCAGTAAGAAAACAAAATAATTGCCAAAATGACAGTTTGTGAATGTATGTTTGTGTCAAAATGGCATTAAAATTCAATTGGTATAAGGATTGAACAGGATGTAAGTGTGTTTAGCACATAAAAAAACTAAATACTTCTTATTTCTAAAATAATTTAAAATCTTATATCCAATGAAAACATTAAGTAAAAACCCGAGTCAAACAGCAGTTCAAAATTTGAAGAATACGGTACGTTATGCAAGACCAAAATTTTACATTTCTAACCAAGAAGACAAAACAAATATTTCGCTTTTGATTCCTGGTGTGCCTAAAGAAAAAATTGATATTTCTATTAAAAATAACCAACTCATTGTAAAAAGTGATTGGGTACCTACTTTAGAAAATGGGGAGAAATTTCTAATAAAACAATTTACCGTTTCTCCGTTTAAAGCGGTATTTAAATTAGACGATACCTTAGATCAAGATTCTATTTCTGCAACGCTTGAAAATGGAGTGTTGAATTTATCATTATCAAAAAAGAAGTCATATACAGAGGTCAAAAAAATTGAAATCTCATAATTCAAGAATCTTATAAGCCGATTCATATTTATAAAAAACTCAAAATTTGTAAAAAATGTATAATAATATTTATAGCCCATTCAGTTTCGTAGAGCAATCATTGAATAGTTTAGCAAAAGATTTATTTAATGAAGTGGATGCTTCTCCGAAAACAAATTATCTAAAATCAGAAAAAGGAAATACTCTTCAGTTTTTAGTGCCAGGAACGGAAAAAAGCGACTTTCAAATTGAATCGAAAGGAGGAATTTTAAAAGTTATTTATAAAGCAGAGAACAAAGAAGTCCCGTCTTTTGTTAGTGATTTTGAACAGTCATATAAGTTAGGTAAAAACTATGATGTTCAGGATATCAAAGCAGAACATAAAAACGGAATTTTGAGTGTGCATATCGTTCGAAAAACTCCTGTTGAAATAGAAGCTAAAACGATAGACATAAAATAATTATTAGTCATAATTTTTTTGGTGAAGTGAATGTCATCTCTAATTTTTTTGAGATGGCATTTTTCGTTATTGGCAATTTGAAAAACCTAAATCGTTATGAAAACAGAGGCTACGAAACTCGATACGGATACGACCCTATGGGCAATAGACTCAAAAAAGAGAAATTTATCACCTCTTCTAATACTGGCGAAAGTACCTATTATGTGCGTGATGCTCAAGGAAATGTCATGGCTACTTATGAATACAAGAGCAGTGATAAATCGAA
>CALAJP010000104.1 GCA_937922815.1 uncultured Saprospiraceae bacterium | reverse complement strand
CGAGTTAACCTATCACCAAATACAAAGGCGCATGAGTGAATTAGAAAAAGCGAATAAAGTTGAGGTTGTAGGGAGAAAATTAAACGTAAAATTTAAGCCTAACATTTGGCAATTAGTGGAATAGTTTTGTATATTGCGAATAGTTACTCGTGGTACAGTAGCAAACGACATAATCTAAACCTCTTAACGAGTAAGCCGTACCACAATAGGCTGAAAGTTAAGAGGTTTTTTAATTTAAACAGTTTTTGGTCAACTCAAAACCAACAAAATAATGACAAATACAAAGTTAATTTTTCTTAGCTCAGAAGATGATAATTCATCAGAATTAGAGTGCTTTTTAAACACGTCAAACGAAATTACAATTAATATTAAAGATCCAAACAGGGGTGATTTTTTTAGTTATGAACATGTATCGTTAGACTTACCTACTGCAATTAAGTTAAGTAAGGTTTTAAGGTCTGGAATAAACAAAGGGAAGGAAGTTTTAAATGGCTAAACTTAGAAGTATATCTACGTCAATTTGGAGTGATCCATACTTTGAAGAACTAACGACATCTCAAAAGCTTTTGTTTATTTATTTAATCACAAATGAAAAAACAAATATGCTAGGCATATATGAATTAAGCGAAAGAAAGATGTCTTTTGAGACTGGAATTGAAAAATTAATGCTTTCGAATGATTTGAAAGCATTAGAAAAGGATAAAAAAATAAAAAGAATAGACAATTACCTAATTATTTGCAATTATCTAAAGCATCAGAACTTTAACACAAATATGAAGAAGTCAGCTATCGATATTTACAACTCTTTACCTCAAGTGCTTAAAAAAGAGAATGTTACGCTTAGTAAAAACAATCCTTTGAAATCCTTCGAAACCCTTTCTAATCATATGGGAATCCTTCGAAAAGTAGAAGTAGAAGTAGAAGTAGAAGTAGAAAGAGAAAGAGAATATGAAGTAGAAGAGAAAGAAACATCACTCGCTTATGATTTTTTAAAAAAAGAAAGACCCGCAGAAATGCAATATTTTGAAATGCAAAACAAATCACAGGTTAAAGATTTTGAAAAGATGGTTATGGATTTTAACGACACGGTAGATCAGGAGCAATTAAGATACAATTACAAAATTTTAAGGGCTAGGTTAAACAAATACACTAGAAACTGGATAGCTAATCAAAATAAATATTCAAGTTCAATAAAAACAGATTCAAACGGAATAAACTCACAAGGCTTTATCGGTAACTTAACTTTTTAAATTATGAACGAATTTATAAACTGGTCAACACTACAATTTAGCAAAAGTACGGGTAAGGAAAAAATACGATGCCCTAAGTGTGATGCTTCAAGATCAGATAAAAAAGATCGTTCATTGCAAATAAGCCACAAAGATGGTTTTGGAAAATGTCACTACTGTGAAGCTTTAACTTTTAGAGAGGATAACACTTTTGAAAAAAAGGTTGAGTATAAACTACCTGTTCAAAATTGGAAAAATTATACAAAACTTTCAGATGGATTAGTTAAGTGGTTGGAAGAAGAAAGAAAAATACCACAGCACGTAGCTATTGAGTTGGGATTTACAGAAGAAAAATACTACCAACCAAAAAAAGGAAAAGAAGTAAATAACTTAGTGTTTAATTTTTTTGAGGGTGAAACGGTTGTAAATAAAAAATACAGGGATAGTGAAAAGAATTTTACACAGTCTCAGTCGGGTAAACCTTTGTTTTTTAACATAAACTCCGCAATAGATCAAGAAGAAGTTTACATAGTTGAGGGTGAAATGGATGTTGCAAGCCTTTATGCGGTTGGTGTAAAAAATGTAATTAGCCCACCCGCAGGAGCGAATGACAATGACAACTACTGGATAAATTCAGAAAACTATTTAAAAAAAATTAAGCATTTTATTATAGCTGTAGACACAGACCAGAAAGGAAAAGACATAAAGGAAGCTTTCTCGCATCGACTAGGTAAGCATAAATGCAGTTTTATTGATTGGACATACAAAGATGCCAACGACTCCCTGAAAGTGTCTAAAAACGCACTTCGTGACGATTTGAAAAAAATAAAGCGTTTCCCTGTTAGCGGAACATTTACTTCAAAAGATTTGAGGGACGGCGTAAATAATCTTTATGATAATGGTTTACCTAAAACAATATACCCTAAAAGTGATTGTTTTGGTGAATTGAAAAACATATTCTCTTTGATGCGTGGACAAGTTGTTTTGCCGACGGGTATTCCAAGTCATGGAAAATCAACATTTACTGATTGGTATGTACTTAATTTGATTAATGATTACAACATGAAGGCAAGTTGGTACAGCCCTGAACATACACCTATGGATTTGTACGAAACAGAAATAATACAAAAGGTTATAGGTAAAAATTTTTGGAAAGACAAAGATGGGATACCAAGGGTAACAAAAAAAGAAATAGATCAGTACGACGAATGGTCGAAAGATAAAATATACTTTACTGATTGCGGAGAAGACGAAACACCTACATGGAAGTGGTTGTTAGATAAATTTAAAGAACAAATGTATAGTTTTGGTATAAATATATTTGTTATCGATGCATTTAATAAGGTTGTGTTACCAAAGGGTAATAAGTTAGATGAAATAAATGCAGTTTTAACAAAATTAACACATTTCGCAAAAGCTAATGATGTTATAATATTTTTAGTGGCGCACCCTACAAAGATGATAAAAAACAGAGATACTGGAGCTTACGACATGCCAACTCTTTACGATGTTAGTGGGTCAAGTGACTTTAGGAATCAAGTTCACAATGGGTTTTGTATTTATAGACACTTTGGAGAAAACGAGAGAACCACTTTCGTAAACCTAAAAACTAAATTTTCTTTTCAAGGTAAAATAGGCGAAACAGAAGATTTTATTTTTTGCCCTGTAAATGGTCGGCTGGTAAGTCCAAACTGTGAAAATCCATATTTCAACTTGATAAAACCAGAGTTAAAAGTTAAAAACATTCAATTAACCCCCGAAGAATCTTTTGATATATGAAAATAGATTTAACAATACCAGAAAGGGAAAGGTTATTAAATTTGTTTATGAATGATGTAATAACTAAAGATGAATATTTAAAAATGGATAGTTATTCAGAACGCCGAAGTAAATTTTTAACTATTAATTTAAATTAATTAATAAAATTGTTGATAAACTAAATAATGTTTGTATATTAGCAGTAAGGAATTGAAGGCCCTTAGTAATTAAAATACACCAACTAACTTTTAATCCTTTACTGGTTAAAAGTGTGAGTATAACTGTTGGTGGTTATGCGTTGCTATCTTCAAGCACACACTTTTAATTGATAAAGGATTTTTTAATTTTAAAAACACCAACAATATGACACGCACAGTATTTTACTCAGAAACAAATGATTCATCTTTAGTTATGCATAAGTTAGATAACGGACTTTTTAGAGTTCAACTAGATAAAAACACAGTAGACCTAACTAAAGTTGATTTAGTTATTTTAGCAAGAGAAATTGAGGACTTAAAAAAGTAAAAAAAAGCAACAATATGGAAAGAGTTTATAATAAAGAAATGAATGTGTATGAAGCTTCTATAGATAGAATTGAATATATATTTAATAATTTTAATAAAATATATCTTTCTTTTTCTGGAGGAAAAGATAGTGGGGTTATGTTAAATTTAGTTGTAGACTATATGAGAAGAAAAAACATAACTAAAAAAATTGGATTAATGGTTCTTGACAATGAAGCAAATTACACATTGTCGTTAGAGTTTATGCATAGAATAGTAAAAGCTAACTTAGATTTATTAGATGTTTATTGGTGTTGCTTGCCTATAACCCTACCATGTACTGTTAGTTCTTATTCTGTTGATTGGCAATGTTGGGGAGAAGCAGACAAAGACAGGTGGATAAAGCCTATGCCAAAAGAAAAATATATTGTAAACCTTTATAATCATGATTTTGATTTCTTCAAAGAAAACATGCAATACGATGAGTTTTGGGACAAGTTTGGCGACTGGTATGCAGATGGAGAAGATTGTGCTTGCTTGATAGGAATTAGGGCAGACGAATCATTAAACAGGTTTAGAGCTATTATGAACCAAAGAAAAATAACACATGGTGGAAATATGTGGACTAAAAAAAACACAGAACACGTATATAATTGTTATCCTATTTATGACTATAAAACAGACGACATTTGGATCTCTAATTGTTTAAATGACTGGGATTATAATAAATTGTATGATATTTTTTGGAAAGCGGGATTATCGGTAGGTCAAATGAGGGTAGCAAGCCCCTTTATGAGTGAGAGCAAGTCTAGTTTAAATTTATATAGAGTAATAGATAGCCAGATATGGTCAAGACTATGTGCGCGAGTTTCTGGAGCTAACTTCGCGGCAACCTATGGGAAACAACTAAATTACAGGAGTTTTTCTCTCCCAAAAGGTCACACATGGAAATCATTTGTTAAGTTTTTATTAGAAACATTACCAGAAGAGGTTGGTGTAAATTTTAAGATGCGCTTTGCCCAAAGCATAAAGTATTGGTGGAGAGTAGGGCGCGGATTAGATCATGACACTATTACTGAATTAAAAAAAATAGGGGTTGATTTTGTTTTAGGAGATAAAACTAGACACGGAAATAAAGACAAGTATTGTGTAAGAATGCTACCTCCAGATCATTTGGATGAATTAAAAAGACATCCATCAGATGTTACCAGTTGGAAGAGATTTGCTATAACTATATTAAAAAATGATCATACTTGTAAATATTTAGGTCTAGCTCCTAGTCAAGAACAAGCTAAAAGGATGAAGCAAATAAAAGATAAATATAAAAAACTTTAATTATGAAAGTAAATAGAATCTCGCAAATAAAAGGTACAGAAAGAGATGTAGATTTCACAGGAGGGAACAGTCAAAGGGTAGTCTTAGAAAATGATGGATTAGGTTTTGCTGTTATGAAAACAAACATAAAAAAAGGTGGTCCATATCATTGGCATTATCCTAATCACTTAGAGGCTTGTTATTGTATAAGCGGAAAAGGAATATTAAAAAGCTTAGATAGTGGAGAAGAACATATAATAGATGTTGATACTTGCTATATTTTAGATAAACACGATAATCATACTTTTGAAGCTAAAACAGATGTTGTTTTAATATCTGTATTTAACCCTCCTTTAAGAGGAGATGAAACTCATGACGACAAAGGACAATATAAACTATAATAAAAATAAAATGAAAGAATTTAGATCACCAGTTTACGGAGTAATAGCAGTTCCTATAGAAAAAGTTCAAGCAAATGATTATAACCCAAACAGTGTAGCGCCACCAGAAATGGAACTTTTAGAAACTTCTATATGGGAGGATGGATATACTATGCCTGTAGTTTGTTTTTATGACGACATAAATGATAAATATATTGTTGTTGATGGATTCCATAGGTATTCAGTATTAAGGGATAGTAAAAGAGTTTTTGAAAGAGAAAAAGGAATGTTGCCAGTTTCAATAATCGACAAGGAGTTAGGGGATAGAATGGCATCAACAATAAGGCACAATAGGGCTAGAGGTAGTCACTCCATTGATTTAATGAGTACTATCGTTTCAGAATTAGTTGAAATGGGAAAAGGAGATGCTTGGATATGCAAACATATTGGAATGAGTAAAGACGAACTTCTTAGAATGAAGCAAATAACAGGTTTAGCTTCTTTGTTTCAAAACAAAAGCTTTAGCGATAGTTGGAATGCAGAAAGCGAATAAATTTGAATACATATATTGGGAGGATTATAAAAACGGAATGTATGATCCTCCTTTGGATGAGTTTAAAGAAATTGAATTAGCAATCAGAATATTTAATGATTTTAATCTATTTGAAATGCTTTGTTTGAAAGTTATAAACCAATGGGAAGTATCTTGCTTAGAAAACTTAACAAATAAAAGGATAAACAGAATCGCATGGATGGGGCAATCAGCTCTAAATATAGATAACAAAATTAAAGAAATATCTACCAAAAAAGCTTGGAAAAAGCTAGATTCTGATACAAAAAACAAGCTTAATAGCATAGCGTACAAAACAATTCTAAAATATGAAAAGACAAGTAAAGGACTATATAACGAAGTGGGAAACAGTTTATTCTAAAGGGATACCAGAAGAAGCCCCTGTAAGGTTAGATGAATTAAACAAGGTTCCTAGCTATAAAAGAATAGCATTATCAATACTAAACAATGATATTAGTAAAATAGGCGTTAAACCAAAAAGCAAATGGTATAGCGAGTTAAAAAGAATAGAATTAGAGTCAAAAGGATTAATAAAAAACAAACAATACAAACTATTTTAAAATGATATCTGTAACTAAACTAATTGAAATACTAGATAAACCAGCATTAAAATATTGGTCAAATAAAATAGGGTTGAAAGGAATAGATTTAAAGAATTACGAGCCAAAAGTAAAAGAAGAAGGCAATATAGGACATAAAGAAATAGAGTCTTTTTTAAAACACGGAACCCATTTTAATAGATGTGAAGATTTTGAGTTTGCTTTAAAAGGTTTTGAAGTTATAGGGGTGGAAGTAGATTGTGACAACGGATATATATGTGGTCGTATAGATTTGGTTTTGTCGAAAGATAATCAAATATTTGTGGTCGATTTGAAAAGAAACAAAAACATATACTTAAGCACAAAACTACAAC
>CALAJP010000103.1 GCA_937922815.1 uncultured Saprospiraceae bacterium | reverse complement strand
CTCGTGGATGAGCCACTTCCACCTCAGCCCATGGCCATCCGCCAAACTGATTTTTTCCATAATCTCTCATTGCCTGACGAATTTCTTCATGAGTATTCATCACATAAGGACCATGCTGAACGACAGGTTCACCAATTGGTTTACCTTCCAAGATAAGGAAAAAAGCTTCTTGGTTTCCATTCTGAATCTCAATATCCCCATCCGCAACTAATTCCAAGGTATGGTTAAATGGAATGGTTTTGTCTTCTATTTGAATACGATCTCCTTTATAAAAGAAAACCGATCTGTTGGCTTCTGGATTGGTTTTGGGTAATGTCCATTTAGCCCCAGCTTCCATTTTTACAGTAAAAATACCCACCGCATTTTCAGAATCTGAAGCCCAAGAATTTGGAGTTGGTTGCAAGGCGATTACTTCATTGAGTTTACCCGCAATTACTTGAATGGTCGTTAGTTTATCATTTTTGTCTAAGTATTTAACAATCGGAATGTCTTCATTCCAAAGCATTTTGAAATGCGGAGCGACCATTTTTGATACGCTAGGCAGATTGAGCCAAATTTGAAAAATTTCTAACGGATTATCCCTTTCTTCGTTAATTAACGGAAACATTTCAGAGTGTTGTACGCCTTTTCCAGCCGTCATCCACTGCACATCTCCTGCCATAAATCGCCCTGCTGCACCAAGCGAATCGGAATGATCAACTACTCCTTCTTTGTTTATTGTGATGGTTTCAAAACCACGGTGTGGGTGATAGGGAAACCCAGGCATAGTCTTTCCGTGATACATACGCCAACCGTCTTTTAGCGTAAAATCACTCCCAATATTTCTACCTGAAAGTTCATCCAAATTAACACCCATTTTTGCATTGCCTTTTGGGTATTCATCTCTATGATAGGCACAGAACAAGAAAGGGTCTTGAGTTTGCCAAGGAAAACCAAGAGGGGTTATTGCTTTTATAACTGAATGATTCATATATACTCCTTTTTAAAATTGATAAGGTACCCCTATAACTTCCTAACTAAAAAACTTAGTATTAAAACAAAAGGGCATTACTAATGTAATACCCTTTGTTCATTTATTTATATTTTTAATATTCGTTAATCGAAGAAAGTAACGTTTTTAGTAATGTTTATTTTTTCTCCTTTCAGACATGTTATTTTGAATACACAAACATAAACGCCTTGTTGAAGTTTTTTACCATTCAAATATCCATCAAATGGTTCATTGACAGGGTCACTACTTGCATAAACAACACCACCCCATCTATCAAATATCGTCAATTCATCCAATGAACGTAATCCTTTAAATGTAACTGCGAATTTATCATTATTACCATCATCATTATAAGTAACGAAGTTTGGTATATTGAGAATAGCGTCTTTACATTCAGATTTTACGATAATGTTTTGCAAATCTTCAGAATAACAACCAAATGAATTTGTTGCTCTGACAATAAATTGTGTTGATTCTTCTGGTTTAACAAGCACTTCATTAGGACAATTTGTACATATTGTATCTCCTCTATTTGTCATTACCATCAGACTTGCATTAGGGTCATCCACAACAATAGATAAGACGGTACTATCAAACAAGAATATTGAATCTTCAAGTACTGAAACCCCCACAGAAGGAAGTTCTATAACTTCTACTTTTACGGTATCTCTTACTATATCGTTAAGACACTGAGGAGCTTCAATAATATATTCCATTGTATTGAAAGGAGCGGCAAATGGGTCGATACAGTCGATACAACTTAGGCCTTCTTCAGGGCTCCATTTCGCAGTTTCTGTACCTGATACAATTAATTGAACTTCGTCACCTGCACACACGAAAGTATCTTCAATAGACAATATCGTTTTGGGTTCTACTACTAATTCAACATTTACGGTTGAATCACAACCTTCTACAGTTTGATAAACTTGAGAATAAATTCCTGCTTGGAATTGATATAATCCATGTATTTGAACACTATCAAATTCACAAATAGTAATCGTTTCATTAATATTGAAGGTATCATGCATGATTAAATCAATGGTGACAACACTATCACATCCAGATTGAGAGAATAAAAATTCAGTATAAAGACCTGTTTGTGTCAGCTCGTTATCTTCAAAAATTAAAGTATCACCCTGACACATTTCTACAAAAATAGTAGTATCGTAAATTGGCAATACGGTTAAGTCTAATCGAATAGTGCTATCACAACCAAAGTTGTTAAGTAGGTTCACCGTGTGAATACCTGTTGTACTAAATTCTTGTCCGCCTACAGAAACAAAGTTGTTTGGATTCGCACAAATCGTATCAAATAGGATCGTATCCGAAATAGGATGGAAACTTACATCTGTTATCACAGCCGAATCACAACCATTAGAATCTTGGAAATAAGTGGTATCGATAGCATTAGCAGTATATGTTTTACCAAATACGTCTATAACTTCGCCATCACAAGCTACTGCAAAATCACTTGTTTCGTTTAGATTAAAAATATCAAGAGAAGTAAACACCACGGAATCACAACCTGTAGCTGCCGAGACCAAAGAATCTACATATACTCCTGATTCTGTTTGAATGCTATTTTCTAATACAATACTACCATCTCCACAGATTGTTGTGTCAGCAAAGTAGTCTTCATCAGGAATAACTTCTATTTGATATACAATGGTAGAATCACAGCCTGTAATAGGATGAGGGACTACATCCGTATAGAAATCTGTAAAGAATATTTCGCTGCTATAGGTATCAAAATTGAATACTTCTCCCTCACAAACTGTAGCCATTACAGTATCTAAATATTCTGGAAGATAATTTATTCTATAAGTAACAATACTATCACAACCATTAGCTGCGGTTTCTCTAAAATTAAGCACTGTTGATTCCGTAAAACTAATTCCGTTTATAGAGCCCGTTTCACCAAAACAATAAGTCGTGTCTATAAATGTAGGGTTAGCGTTAGGGATATGGAATAACCTTTTGGTAATAATAGAATCACAACCTAATGAATTCACTAAAGTATCAAAATAATCTCCTTCATTAAATCTTAAACTTCCTGCTAATAGCAAACCATAGCCTTCACAGACATAACTACTGTCTATACCTCCCGTTTCAGGAATTATAGTCAAGTTGGTAACAATAATACTATCGCAATTATCTTCTGTCAGTAATGTATCTGTATAGATTCCTGATGTAGTATATGTTTGAGAACCTACGACATAGGATTCTCCATGACACAACGCAACATTTTCTTCTACTCTAAAGGTATCAAATGCAACCACATCAAATATAATAACACTATCACATCCATCTTGTGAAGTATAAGTAAAGTATTCTATTGTCGTTTCCGAAAAAGTTATAATATTTCCGTCAGGTTCTACATAGTCAGAAGATTCACCTTCACAAATATCTACAATAAACCTAGATTGGAAGATTTCATGTTCCTCTACAGTAATGTCAAGTATAGAATCGCAACCATTTCTATCTGTTAGATTTTGCGTATAAGAACCTGGTTTTTTATACGTAATTCCATTATATTCTATGGTTTCTCCTTCACAGATGTCTAATACAACACTCGTAGGAGGTGTCACTTCAAAGAATGTTAAACTAATTGGAGTTGAAAGAACAAAACAACTATCCTTGTCAAAATCCGCCAAGTTGTTAGAAGAAACCACTCTATAGAAACCTGTGTTCTCGGCAGTTGCTGTTCTTCTTTGATAATCGCCATGTTGAGCTGCTGTCAAATCAATCCAAGTCAACCCATCTGTTGAAAATTCATACCTATAATATGGGTTTTCATATGGGAAAATCACATTTAATGACAAGTCAATCTCCTCTCCAAAACAAACTTCTGTAGCCGTAGAAATAATAGAAATATTAGGTTGACATTCGGTTACTGTAATCATTTGAACCAAAGAATCCTGTAAGCCACAATCGTCAGTCACTGTCCATTTTCTTTTTACAAAGAAATAATCATCACAATCTCCTAGTATTGTATCATTAGTAATGACAGGTTCTATACTCTCTGAACAATCGTCAACCACCTCGATAATTGGAAGCTCTACAAATTCATAACATGAAACAGAAACATCGCTAATTGTTGTTAGTATTTGAGGAGCTGTATTTGTTCCAAATGTTATCCGTTGGGTATCTACTACTATATTTCCACAATCATCCTCAATAGACCATATTCTCAAAACAACATCATCCTCATGACAACCTCCAATAACTACAGAGTCTTCATAATTGAATTTATTGACCAATGAAGCTGTAGAACAATTGTCAGTAGCACTAGAAGCCTCTCCTGTAATGGCTAAATCTTCATAATCGTCTCCGCATCCAAGAACTATATCGGCAGGCATAGTAAATACGGGAGCGATAGTATCCATTACAAATATAATTTGAGTATCTCTCACTATGTTATTACATAAATCTTCGAATTTCCATATTCTTTCAAACGACCCAGAATTGTTACACCCAGTTAAATTATTTAAATTATCAACAAATGAAACCGTAATTTCAACTGGAGTAGCGCACAGGTCACTCACATTTGTCGGTTCTCCCGTTACTGATACAGGTGCCGTATAAGTACAACTATTATCTAAATACACGGTATCGTTTGGAGGTAAAATATAAGAAGGTGGTATAGTGTCCAATACCTGTATTCTTTGTGTTTGTGTGGTTGAATTACCACAAAAATCGGCCACGGTCCATTTTCTAATGATTGTATAGTTATGATCACAATTATTAGCTAATATACTGTCTGAATACGAAATTTCTCCTTCAAATTTAATACACCAATCATCTACATCTTCTAATAGAATGCGACCGACTACGGAAGTATCCGTATCTGTTGCACAATCCACTATAGTATCTTTAGGTAAAACAAATCGAGGAGCTAATCTATCTTCAAGTTTAATGGTTTGATGATGCAGCGTATCATTTCCACAAGGGTCTGTCCATTCCCATGTACGTGTAATAGTAAAACTTCCTGGACAAATAGAATCTTTAATTTCATCAACTAAAGTTAACACTATTCCAGAGGTACCCGAACAGTTATCTTCTGTTAATGCATTGCCCGAAGTAGAATCTACATGAGGAACATCTTCAGGACAAAATGCAGTGAAGTTTTCAGGTAAAGAGAGAATAGTAGGACTTTCAACATCGTAAACGAAAAGTTTTTGGCTTTCGTTAGTAACATTCCCACAACTATCCGATACCGACCAAAGTCTAAGACGAACTTCCGAATTAGGACAACTCCCAGGGAATACTATTTCATCAAAAGAGAATTCAACGGAGTCTGAACAATTATCAAAAGCCGTAAAATTCAATCCTAATTGAGGAACTGGGGGAACGGCATCACAATCAACCGTTGCGTCTTTTGAGATACTACTTATAATAGGATCAGTCATATCTTGTATTTGAATAAATTGAGTATCTACCAATTCATTACCCCTAGCATCCGCTACAGTCCATTCTCTTACTATTTTATAATCATCAGGACAAGTGCTATCTATCTTTGTATCTACAAAACTAATGGTAAAGTCGCCCCCACAAGCATCAGGAACAGCAAATACATTACCTGTAATATCAACATCTAATTGGTCTTCGTCACAGTTAATCGTAATGTCCTCTGGAAACACAACAATAGGTTCTGTGTCATCTATTTTTACAATTAATTGGATTTTTTCGGTTGCATTTCCACATAAATCTTCAGTTTTCCAAATACGAAATACTTTCTCGACAGTGTCTTTAGTTCCTGCTACAATTGAATCTTGATAAGATGCAGCTACTCCTGTAATGCAATTGTCCGATTCGTCTAATACATCGCCTGTTATAGATAAATCTAAAATATCTTCTGTACACTGAAGTACAATATCACTTGGAACAGTAAAAGTAGGAGCTACATCATCAACAAAAATGATTTTTTGAATCTGAATAGAATCATTTCCACAAGCATCTTCTAATCTCCAAGAACGTTCTATATATCTTTCACCCTTGCAAATATCGCCATTAAATAATGCGTCCTTAAATGTAGCATCTAAGCTAGTTCCTGGAGAACAAGCATCTGCTTCATCAGTTACATCCCCTGTTATTGTTAAATCTAAAGGATTCGCATCACAAGAAATTTCGACATCAGCAGGCACCGTAAATGTAGGTGCAGAAATATCTCGAATATGAATCGTTTGAACTTTAGAAACTGAATTACCACAGGCATCCACAGCCGTCCAAGTTCTTTTAATCGTAATATCAATTCCACAACTACCACCATTGTCTATCGGTAGAGCATCAATATAGGTAGCATCTGCTAAATCTGGGTCACAGTTGTCTCTCAAATTAGTGGGTCGTCCTGCAACACTAGGTGGTGCATCAAAAGGAACTTCACAACCTAGAATAGTATCACTAGGCACATCAAACTGAGGAGCTTCTGTATCTAAGTTATCTAATTCGGTTAGTTTAATATTAGGTGGAACGTTTTCTTCACAAGGGTATTCTAATGCATAAATAGAATCTACCAATACACAACCTGTAACAGCATTCGTTATATGAATGATATACCTTCCTGGATCAGCGTTCTTAATTGTGTCTGAAACTACATTAGTTCCCTTAGGAGTAATCCAAGAATAACTATAATCCGTCCCTACTAAATTAGGGAATAAATCTATATCAAGACCGTTACAGTCTCCATTGGCAACGAAACCAATAATTGGGTTCGATAAAATATCGATTCCGTCTCTCAAATCATCAACTTTGAATTTAGTGACTTCATAATTATCACATGACGCATCAGCTTTCATTTTTAGAACATAAGTACCCTCTCCCTTCACTACTACAGAATCTCTAGTTGTAGAACCTAATATTTCTCCAGTACTTGATTCTCTTTCCCATTCAAAAATGGCAACTCCAGCACCATATCTAGATTTCAACGTTATTATTTCATCTGTAAAACAATCAATGTCTGTACCTTCTACATCTGAACAATCAACCCCACAACGAATACAATCACTGTCTTCACAATCTTCTAAGCCATCGCTATCATTATCAATACCGTCTCCACAGATTTCAATATTGACAGGTGACACACTCAAACATTCTACACATACTGATTGTGGATTAAACTCTCGCCCAGTAGCTCCTGTTAATCCCCAATGGACTAAATAATTATCATCAAAAACAGAAGATATTAAGTCAATATTTTTAGATACTCTTAATTCTCTATCAAAATAAACTTTAATAATTTGGCTACTTGCATCCCATACTATGGTTACTAAGTGGTCTTGACCGTCTTCGATATTCGCACAATCTCCAGTTGCACACACAGGAGCATCTACTGTACCTGTAACGATATCTCCTCCTTTTATCAATGCAATATGGTCATCTGCTATATCATTGAATGCAGCCCCTTCGTCTCGAGTATCTATTTCCACTGCAAATGAAGGGTCAATATTACTAAATCCGACTAACCCATTTCCGCCTGTTGCTGATAAACCATCTTCGTCTCTTTGGAAAATAATACTAATTCCATTTCCTCCATCTAAATCTTTATCGCCAAAATTAACTTTGACATCTATGGCAAAATCCGCATACAAATTCAAAGTATCATTATGCCAAAATCCACCGACTACATCTTCACTATCTGTATTTAAATCTGCACAACAACTGCCATTGTCAGTTGCATTTCCCCAAGGAATGAGAGAACAAGCACTAGCCGATTCTGTAACACTGAAATATAATGGTAGATTAACACATAACTTTGGAGACCCATCATCACATATAGTTACAACCGCAGAATCTTGACCAAAAAAGTCAGATTCTGGAGTATAAGTATAATTTCCAGAAGGGTCAATGCTAAATAATCCTCCCACAGGATCTTTGATAGATGAAGACTCAAAAGACAGCGTCTGTCCTGCATTAGGGTCTTTAACTAATGAATATATGTTACCCGATGCTACTTGTCCATTTTCTATACATTCTGAACTTAAAGAAATAATTTCTGGCGGTAGATTTTCTTCTCTATAATCTACGTCTCCTCCTGAATTCGCATTTCCATCACTGTCTGATAAGTCAGAAGCAGGAGTATCAACAATACCAAAAGGTTTTTCAAAACCCGTAGTTACATCATCTACTCCATCATCTAAACCATCTTTATCTACATCTACATTTAAAAGTGTTAAACCACTTTCATCTTTATCTTTTGTTCCATCTGCATCTGCATCAGTATCCGATGCATCGACTTTTCCATCTTCATCTGTATCTATCGAATCAATAATACCTAAGTTATTAATAGTTTCAAAAGCATCATCTAAACCGTCATTATCGGCATCGTTTCCAGAAGGGAAAGTTAAACCTACTGTTGGTTGCGATTCAATAATATCGGGAATACCATCACCATCTCTGTCTTGGTCTTTACTATCGGCTAATCCATCACCGTCGGTATCGCAAATAGGGATTATCTGTCCAGCTAATAATTCACCTTTTACTAAATTAACGTTCCCTATAATAAATTCTTGATTTCCGTTAGGATTACCATTGGCTTTGAATGTGATCGTGTTGCTAGTAGTATTTCCTGTATTAAATGTTACATAATAATTCTCTCCTTTCCATGAATTTATATTGCAGTTGGATGCATCTATATTGACATTCATTATCTGTGAACCATTATTGTCTACAAAGATTATGGTTCCATTACTATTGTCACTATCAAACGAAAGTGCTGTGAACCACAAAGTATAATTGGTATTCGGAATTAAATCAACCGTTTGAGCTAAAATTACCTTATTAGCCGTTCCATTTACTGATATGAAATTGGTGTTATCAAAAGCTACAGGATATGAATCACAAAATTGTCCTGCAGGATAATTACATGATTTTCCAGATTTCAATTCTTTAGTTATTGATAATTCACCTTCTTTGGGAATACGGTAACATTCGTTTCTACAATTAATGTTATCATATTCTGTTATCCAACCATTCAAACAATCAACAAAATTTGAGTTTTTGAAAATACTATGTATTCCAAAACATTCATCAAAGTTGGTAATTCCGTCATTATCTAAATCTATATCTTCAGCATCAATAACGCTATCTCCATCAGTATCTGTACAATATTCGGTAGAAGAACGATAAGTCAAATTTGAAATTGTATAGTTATTAATATCAGAAAAAGAGTCTCCTGTTTCTAAAGTATTTACTAAACCATTAGTTCCAACATCTCCTGCAAGAGTCGAATCTGCTTGAGCAACTACTCCGTGCCCAGATTCCAAGGCATCAATACAACCATCATCATCTGAGTCTAAATCTAATCTATCTACGATTCCATCATCATCAGTATCATAATCACACGGTACTTCTTCAAATCTAATATTATCTAAATAGTAGTTGTTATCAACTGTATGCGTATGCTTAATGACAAATTGAATGTTATGCTCGTATTGAGTAGCTCTAAATGGAACTTCAATAGTGTTAAATACAGATGAAACCGACGCTGTGATATCAGAAACTGTAATCGTTTTGACTACGACATCATCCACCAAAATTTCCATATCCAACGTTGAAGAAGGGGCACTTGCTCCCATCTCGAAAAGTAAATTATAATCTCCTCCAGGTAGTAAATTAGGTAAATTTTGAGTTAAAAATAAGGTGTAATCTGCATCTTGTTCTAATATCAGAAAGTTGTCCTCGCAACCATTATCACAAAGAGAAGGATTGGTTGTAAATTGAGGAGAGATACCATTATTGTCTGCAAAAATCCAATCTTGGCTTCCTTGTTCGAATTGTCCGTTCTTAATTATATTCGTTAGACACTTTCCATATTCTGCGTTATCGGCAATTCCGTCATTATCATCATCGACATCATAACCATCAAAAATTCCATCACCATCCGAATCTTTACAAAAAGAAGGATCATTAAATAAGAAACTTACATCATCAAAATTATAGTTAATCGATGTAGTATCACTATCTGTATATTCAACGGTACTAATTAATCCATTTTGACCAAATGTGCCTGTTAACTCCAATTCCGAAGGTGCAGAAACAATATTGTGTCCTGCTTCAAAAGCATCTGAACATCCATCACCGTCTGAATCCGTATCAAAACGGTTATCGTTAGCGTCGTTATCTGGATTGCAATTAATATCTTCAGAAAGTTCTCCGATAAAAGCAATTTCGCTTATCTCCAAGGCTGCTTGCCCCATGAAAGTACCCGATCCTGTGCAGAATTGAGACAATATTTCTAAATCAATAAAAGCAACTTCTACAATAGGTTCTGGAAGTTCTATTGTGAATTTTGAAGTATTTGCATTAGCAATAGTTCCTTCATATATATATTTCACTCTGCCTGTCTGACCATAAAATGAAAGTCTATAATTTTCTATTCCATCACCTGATGTTCCCGAATCATTATCCAGTACAAACGTTGATAAGTCTACCAAGTCGTCGAAGAATATTCTTAATTTGATTGGATTACTAAAGTTACATCTATCTCCAAAATAAGTATCTGTATTAAATTTAACTCCAGTTCCTGAAGTTCCATCTACTAATCTTCCTAGTTCGTAAGTAGTCAACTGAACAGGGCTAATTAATTGAATCTTAGAAATATGATTAGCTCCCGAAATATTTAATATTCCATTATCAAAATCGTCAGAACATTCCAAATCGTCAGGAATACCGTCATTATCATTATCTAAATCTGTTAAATTAGGCTCGCCATCACCATCAAAATCTTGACATAGGTCTAATTCCGCAATTGTTCTATATCTTGTATTTTCATCAAAAGTTCCAACTGCCAAATGTGTATCATCTGTTTCATGAACATCTGCTAAACCGTTTTGTCCAACTGCCGTAGATAAAAACTCGATATTAGAATTAGCCAAGCCTGACTCATAAGTATCAAAACACCCGTCACCATCAGAATCTGTATCCAAATGGTCAGGAATATTGTCAGCGTCTGAGTGCAAGTCTCCGTAACAGCCTTTTTCTAAAGCCACACTAATATTAGCAGGACTGCTACTATTCAATGAAGGAGTAAATTCGATACATTTATGTGTTCCTATTGCTCTAACAATAAAGTTTCCACCTGCGGACTGAACCATTCTGTCGCCAAAAAGAGTTGAATTTTGAATATTTGCTGCCAATTCAATAGGTGTATTGAATACTAATCTCTGAATAGCACTGTTAGGTCCTGCATTTGTCACCAAAATTAATGGGTTAAATACTTCCGTATCAAAGCAAATTTTAACGGTATTACTTGTTTGTAAGTTAACCGCAGGTACACTCCCATTTATCGCAAAATACTCGTCAGGTATTGTTGAAAACTCGAAAATAGAAGGGGATAATGAAATATCAGAAACATTAATTCCTTGTGATATTTCTACTCCTACGGCTTGCGAAGCTCTGTTTATGGAACCTATATAAGTAGTCAAATCTGTTGAAGTACTGCCATCGAATGTAGCCCAACGTGTATCATCACAATAAGCAAATTCTTGTTGATTAGAAACCCCATCATTATCAATATCTAAATCATATTCGTCAGAAACGCCATCATCGTCATTATCTTCACATCCTACTACATCGGACTTTTGCCAATAAGAATAATTTACATTAAAATTATTGATTGCAGTCTGAGAGTCATTATTTTCTAATGTATTTAACAATCCATTACTTCCAACTGTTCCTGATACTTCACCCGTTGCTTTGTCTGTCTGTCCATGTCCAGATTCAAATGCATCAAAACACTCATCTCCGTCCGAATCCAAATCTAAATAATTAGGTTCTCCGTCATTATCCGTATCTAAACCAAATGTGCAAATATCATTTACGATAAACTGAATACCTTCTTCTGCTCTATCTGGAACACCTACCGAACGAATGATAATTGTTGCAGGAGTTGCAGGAGTAGTAAATGCATCAAAGTTGAAAATTAGGTCTCCATTGTAAGCGTTAATTACATCATAAACAATAGAACCTTCAATATCTTGGAAGTTTACCATATTATTAATAGAAGGGATAATACTTGTTTCTATGGACACTTTATTATCAAAAACATTATTACTAAACTCAATAGATGTTTGGTTGGGCTCTATATCTAAAAAGCCATTTCCTCCCATATTCAAACTGAATTTTCCTTGTGCTTCTTCTGTTGTTTCTATGGTAATAGAATATCCTGAGAAGAATTTTCCATTTTCTGTTATATTTCTCGCTTCTGCCTTAAATCCACCTTTTTCATCGGGTAATAAGTCAAATAGACGATTGTTGGTAGGGTAAAGTTCACGAATACTAATTTTACCAATCACCTCATTATTATAATTGAGTATGTCAATAGATTTGGTATTAGGATCTATGGTATTGAACTGAGTACTCAAGAAGTTGAAATCACACAATTGTTCGTTTCTATTACTTATCCCATCATTATCAATATCTAAATCATTTCTATTTATCACACCGTCATCATCATCGTCATCATCATCACACTTATTAAATAAGTCTGTATTCAAACTAAAAGTGGTTAAGTTATAGTTTAGTTCTGGCTCAAAGGAATCACCTATTTCTACTGAATTAGCCAAACCGTTTTGTCCAAATGGTCCCGTTAGTTTCTCAATATTACTATTCGTTGCTCCTGCCTCGAAAGCATCAAAACATCCATCATTATCAGAATCGGTATCCAAACTATTGATAATATTATCTTGGTCTGCGTCTAAGTTTTGACAAACTGAAGCCGTTAATTCATAACCATCAATAGCAAGTGCAGTATTGGAAGAATGTTTGGTCACTAATTCAAATGGAACGTTGAAAAATTCTGGTTTGAATTTAACAGACCATGTTAGGGCCAACCTATTAAATGTACCATTTTGAATAATTGTATCACCAGGAGTAATCAAATCTCCTGTTTCATAATTATCAATTTGATTATCTGGGTCATTAACGATAGCACTTACTCGAGGGTCAAACTCTAAAATAATTTCTTGACTCTCGTTATTAGTACTTTCTGTATAATCAACATTATCTAATTGAGGTCCGAAGAAAATATCAAACAAAAGACTACCCGAATGTGGCGTAGCCGTTATCGTTGTCGTATAATCTTGGTTAGTGCCCGCATCTACTCCAAATCCAATTCCATTAGAAATTGCAGTATTCGGAATTAATGTTCCATTAGAAATTTCTACAAAAACATCCGCAGACGAAGTACCAAATTGAGCCTCGGCTAACAGTGAGGTTGTCGTTTGATTTTTAGAGGACATTATAGCGACACCACAATTCATTTCTATAGCATCAGGAATACCATCATTATCATCATCAATATCTACTACATCTTGAACATTATCTCCATCTGAATCACCACAAGTGCTCAAAAATCCACTAGTCGCAAAAGGATATGTATGCGAATAATTAACCCCTGTATCGTCAGTATCAGATAATTCCACTTCGGAAGCCAATCCATTACTACCGTAATCAGAACCAATGGTATTATCACTATTTAAGGTAACTCCTGTTCCTCCTTCTTCGGCATCGGGACAATTGTCACCATCCGAATCTAGTTCTAAAGAGTTAGGAATATTATCTTTATCCGAATCTAAAACATCACAATTTCCACGAGCATAGTTAGCATAATTTCCATTATCAAATGCTAAACCAGCCATTTGAATAGCAAAACTCGGGTCAGTTGCTCCGTTATGATTAACCGTAAAACTAACCGAAGTTACCGCTCCTACTAATTCAATAACAGCCGTTCCTATAGATTCACTACTAGAAATAGATGTTGCCGTCAATGTATGGTTAGTTGTTGTTATAATTGGTAAAATTTGATTGGTAAAATTAAGGCTTACCCCGCCATCAAGTTCTTGAAAAAATATTCTTGGATTATTAACCGCTTCACTAAAAGTAATTGTATACGAACCTTCTGCGTTAACCACAACTCCTTTGTGTAAATCTACATCTGAAGCGTTTATGACAGGGCAGAAATTAGAACAGTTTGAAAAACTAGTGGCAGAAGAGCGGTAATCTTTTAAGGTCATTACTTCGCTACTTACTACCTCAACGTCAATGATTCTACCATCTTGGTCCATCTCTCCGTTTGCTGTTGTTCCTCCCGAAGCCCAATTTACGAAGTTGTCCATCAACCTTCCTTCCTCACAATCCACATTACAAGGTGTATTATTAAACGTACACGTTCCTGATTCTAAAACATCTAACAATCCATCATTATCATCATCAATATCTACAAAATTGAGAACTCCATCATTATCTGTATCTACACATAAATCGTCTAAGTCATTGATTACTGCAGAGGTCAAGGTATAATTAATAGTGGTGGTAGCAATGTCGCTTATTTCAACAGCGTCATTCAACCCATTCGTCCCCACACTTCCTTGTACTCTACCGTCTATTCCTACAGGTTCTCCATGTCCTGCCTCTTGTGCATCAAAACATGAATCATCATCAGAGTTTAAATCTAAAAAATCGGGAATATCATCGTTATCCGAATGTCTAACGATAATAGTATCTTCTGTAATTACTAAACCTTCGAGTACATCGGGAATTCCGTCATCATCTTTATCAAGGTCATTTCTGTCTTGTTCACAGTGATTAACATCTATATAAAATGCTTCTAATGACTGCGTAAAACTTAACGTCGGGCCAAAAGAATCATCACTTTCCAAATTATTTGCATATCCATTATTACCAAAAGGTCCCGCAATGGTACTATCTGGCAATGGAGCCAAATTATGTCCTGCCTCTTCAACATCCAAACAGCCATCTTCATCAGAATCTAAATCAAAGTGATCTGGAACCCCATCTTTATCTGTATCTCTTTGGCTATTATCGGTTAAGCCTTCTTTGGTATCTAACAATCCATCATTATCATCATCAATATCTAATGCATCGGCAATTCCATCATTATCATTATCCAAACAAAAGTCAATTAACGAGTCTTGCGAAAATGCTAACAAGGTGTACGTTATAATTGGACTTAATACATCGGCATCTTCTACGCTCGCATCTAATCCATTAACCCCCGAAACTCCAGATAATTGTCCCGAAGCATCAAAAGGTTCGTCATGTCCACTTTCTTTAGCATCAAAACAACCATCATCATCACTATCCAAATCTAAGTGGTTTGGCTTAGAATCTAAATCATAATCTGCTTGAAAATCGCATAATTTCATATTTAAAGAATACGAATTCAACCCGCTTGCTCCTTTTACTTCTAAATCAAAAACCAATTGGTCTTGAGAGGCTCTATTTTGAACCAAAAAATACCATGATGAATTATCCACCGTCTGAGTAGAAGTTGTTAGAAACTGAAAATTTCGTCCTTGCGAATTTGTACCATCGCTCAAATTGGTTTGGTTACCAACATCAAACATTCTTGCACTTGTTAAATCTGCTAAGACAAAATTGAAACTAGTGTTGTTTTCTATACTCGAACTTCCTAATGGGTTTCCGTCAATATTGGGTCCGAATTTTATCTCTGAAAAATCTATACCCGCAATTTTAGTCAATGTAATTCGTATCGTATGGTCAGCATCACTTACTGCGGCAAATTTTAAGCTACCATTAGAAACTTCAACATCTGAACTACTATTCACTCCTAAACTGCCTATAAAATCAATTTTATAATTAGCAACAACGGTATTATCTACTTCAATATTCCCCTCTAAAAATGAACCTACTGCATTATAAGCATTGTCTGTTGATTCATTTTTAACAATAGATTCTTTACAATCATATTCCAAATTATCAGGAATACCATCATTATCATCGTCAATATCAAATATATTTAATACTTCGTCGCTGTCATCGTCGTCACAAGCATCTTTGGTATCGTCCTGAACCCAAGAAAGTGCAGGAATATAGTTCAATTCTAATCCATCTGGTGTAATTTCAACAAAATCGGCAAGACCGTTTACTCCATATCCTGCAAAAGAAGCATGCTCAGTAACTACAGTTTGACCTACTTTCCCAAGTCCTGCCTCTATAAAATCACTACATCCGTCATCATCAGAATCTAAATCGGCATGATTTGCAAAGGCGTCATTATCTTCATTATCCGAACAGGCATCATTACCTATATATAAGTTGTCTGCAAATTCGATTTCGAACTCAACCTCAAATTCGACATCATTAATAATGCCTCCTTCTGACTGAATACGGTAATATCTGAACGGTAAATCTAAAGTTCCTAACACAAAAGTATTGTAATCAACGCCTCCATTATTAGTTAACGTTCCTCCATCTCCTGCTCTGAACCAATTAATTTTATCATCACTTACCTCTACGGCTACTTTATTAGTCTCAAAAATCAAGGTTGGAGAACTCACTTTTAGCTTAATTTCGTTTACCTTAATAGGTACTGGAAAATCAAAACCTAAAACTGTTTTGTTTATCAAATTTTGACCAGAACTAAATTTTGCCGCATAAGTATTCAAATCTCCTTTTAAAGCATTCGTTAATGCAAAACTTACCCCAGTAACAGACAAGTCGGAATAAATATTAATATTATCTCTTTCTCCTCTTTCAAAAACATCTGTTGTTAAAAAGCAATTTGGAGATTCAATATGGTTAGGAATTCCATCATTATCCCAATCATAATCATTAGTATCTTCGACCAAGTCGTCATCCTCGTCATCAATTTTTCGAGCAATAGAGAAATAAGTATCTGTGTTACTTGCAAAATTATACTCAACACTAAATACTTTGTCCGCTAATTCTGTTAAGAGTACAGGTGTTGGCGATGTCATATTGGGGCTCGACGAAACCATTAAATACCATTGTGGATTACTAGAATATGCAGTCAATAAGCTTCTTAGGTTGAACCCTAAATTAACATTTCCTATATCATCAAAGTTACTTGCTTTCCAAACTCTATTAACCCCTTGATAGTTAATACCCGAAATTACGGGTGCAAATGCAGGGTCATCTAGTACATTTTCACCATTATTTCCCACCATTAAATATTGTCCATTGGTCAATGCTTGTCGAGACGCATCGTTAGGACTAGAATAATCCGCTGTTGTGGCTAAGGTTAAAATAGTTTGTGGGTTGATAGATTTAGAAATTCTTTGGTCTAAACAAGATGTTTTTTGATATGCTAAACCAAAAACGTCGTTATGAAAATTGGCATCAACAGCCCAAACGGTCTCCCCTTTTGCAGAAAGGTACTCTTGTCCTATATTGGAATTACCTAAAGTAATTCCGTATTTAATTGCCAAATAACTCTCTATTTGCAAAAACTGCGTATTCGTTTCTTCAGTATCTCCTGTGTAAATTATAATTTCGGCTAAATCTCCTATATAATTAGAAGTTGCATCTCCTCCAATGAACAAATCATCATCAATCCCTTGTATAGTAGCAGGAACGGTAGAACTATTTAACAATTCAATACCATCGTTTCTTAAAAATTTTGTAGCAGGAGAAACACTTAATTTTGCTGAATTAATATTAATATCTCTGACTCTTGCATTAATAGGAGAAAGAATTTCACCATCAGGAATTTCGCCCCCCGAAAACTTTACATTTAATTGATTAGGTAATGTATGAAATGGGTAAAATAATTCAAAGTTATTATCATTACTGGCATTCTTTTCACTAAATATTGGAGCTGTTTGCTCACTAGCATTAAATCGCGAAACTGCAAATGTTTTTATGTTATTATACGTTTCACTGCTATTAGTCATCCCTTCCGTAATTGTCATTAAATCATTGCCATCATACTGAATAATAGGGTTGAAATTGATAAAACTAGTAGAGTCTGAAATATAAATAGGTGTACTTCCTAATGTATTTGTTGCATCCGAATCTGGACCATAATTATCCCATACACTAACTACATCTCCGTTATTAATAGTAGAAACATGTTTATTTGCCTTTAACCAAACCTGCAAATCATCGCCGATACCACCAGGGCTACTGACATAAGCCAAAGTCATATATTTATAATCATCAAGATTGGCAACTTCTATTGTTCCGTCGGCATCTAAAGAACCCAAATCTGTATATCCTGAAGTAAAATCGGCATCCGTATCCGCAATTAAGCGATATAATTTGGGATTATCTAGCTGAAAATTCAAAAACACAGGTAAACTAAACCCATCACTCTGAATAAGCCACTCTCTTGCAGAACGTTGAGAATATTCGTCTAAATCTACATCTTTAGAAATAGAATCTACACGAACGCCATTGCTTGAAAGCATCAAAAACTCCAAGTCTGGAAACCCTGTACGAGAAGGGGCTTCATTCAATGAAGAAAAATCATTGTCTGTAGCAATCGCAGCAACAGCTCCATAATTTGCTGATTTAGAATACTTTTGATACAAATTTGTTAAATCATTCCTGCCCAAGCCAAAAATATCGAATCCATGGGGGTCAGTCTGTTCATTCTCCCAATCAAAAAAAATAGATTTTTCATGTTTTGGAGACGGATCATGGTTGGCCCAAGAAACATTAGTTGTTAAAACAGAAAAAGTTAAAAATAAAAAAGTCTTTATTTTTAAATCGACAATATCAAAATATATCTTTTTAGCCATAGGTCCTATTGGATAGGGTTCTTAAAATGAATTGTAAATACATTATATCACACTAACTTTTACTCAAAAGGACACCTCTTTGTTTCGTATAAAACCGAATAAAGAAATATAGGAGTCTTCCTAATAAACAGGCTATTTACATTATACTTTTAAAAATAAGAGCAATAAACATTACTACTAAAATAAATGTATGAACAAACTAATTATAAATTCATAAAATATCTTTTCAAGATTGAAACATAAAATGTACCTTTGTGTCCTAATTTTTATTTAAAATCGATAATTAAATATGAGTCAAGATACTTTTAATAAGATATGGAAGAAATTTGGATTGAGATTTAAATCACATCCTTGGCATGGTATTAACATAGGAGAAGAGGCTCCTCAGAAAGTTTCCTCTTTTATAGAGGTTATCCCTTCGGATACGGTCAAATACGAAGTTGACAAAGAGTCTGGTTATTTGATGATAGATAGACCTCAAAAATTCTCCAATATTGTTCCTGCCCTTTATGGATTTATTCCTCGTACTTATTGTGCTGAAGAAGTTGCAGAATACTCTTCTGAAAAATCAGGACAAGAACTAGAAGGTGATTTAGATCCACTTGATATTTGTGTATTGACAGAAAGAGAAGTAACTCACGGAAATATCATTGTTACCTGTAAACCAATTGGCGGATTTAGAATGATAGATGGAGGCGAAGCTGATGATAAAATCATCGCTATTCTAAATTCTGATGAAATCTATGGTGAATATAATGATGTATCTGACTTGCCAAAAGCTCTTTTAGACAGACTTCAACATTATTTTTTGACTTACAAGCAATTACCAAAAGATAAGCCAAAAGTTGAAATCACACACACTTATGGTCGTGAAGAAGCTTATGAAGTAATTAAAAGAAGTCAATTAGATTATCAAAAGCATTTTGGAAACTTAGAAAAAGATTTATCTGAAACGTTAATAGAGACGGTAAATAATGGTAATAAGTAATTTATTGATAACAATTCTGTGAATTATTACCAGACTCCCAAATAAAAATAATAGTGGTACAACTAAAAGACGTAAACATGAACTCTTTTTCTTGTACCATTATTTATTTTTGATAATGTATGTTTATAAAAATGAGCTTAATATCGTTTAAGTAATGAAAAGTTTATGTTATTTCGCAATGTTTATTTGTTTTTTGGGACACTCTAGTTGTTACCAAAAAGATAAAACGTTAGAAAATGTAACTAAAAAAACATTGATAGCTTCCGCTTATAATAACCAATTATATTTTGAAGATATTCAAGAAATGATTCCTGTTTCGGCCAATAAGCCAGACTCTCTTGCCTATATTAATTCGATACGAGAACGATGGATAAGAGAAAAATTATTGTTGGTAGAAGCAGAACGAAACTTTCCAACGGATATAGATTTAGAAAAGTTGGTTCAAGATTATAAATCATCGCTACTTAAACATCATTACGAAAAACAAATTATCGAAAAAAACCTTGATACACTAATCACTAAAGAAGAATTATTAGCATTTTATAATGATAATAAGCAAGATTATAAACTAAATGAACCCATTTATAATCTAAAATATGTAAAAGTGTCTAGCCTCGCTCCTGATAAAAACAATATTAAATCGTGGTTAAATGCTGGTGAAAGTAAATCTTTTAAACTCGTTGCCTATTGTAATACATATGCTGAAGCCTACCGCTTGGCACCAAACAATTGGATGACAGTTGACGAACTAATCAATTACATTCCTGACCTTAGTGAAAAAATGGAATTATTAGACAATAGTTTTTTTGAATTAGAAAATGAGACTTTCCATTATTTTTGTAAAATTGAAGAAAGAGTAGCCATCAACCAAATACCTCCTCTCTCTTATGTAGAAGAAAAAGCAAAATCTGTTATCCTTCAAAAAAGAAAGATAGCCTTATTGAATAAAAAACAAGATGAATTGTATGAAAGAGCAATCAAGAATAGGTACGTACAAATTATGGAAAACAACTAATTTGTTTTTAATCTCGTGCTTGTGTTTATTTACCAACATGGCTCAAGCTCAAGACCCTGTCGTACTGGATAAAATTGTCGCTCAAGTCGGCGGTGAAATCATTCTCTATTCTGACTTAACCGAACAAATAGAACTGGCAAAATCGCAAGGCTACACACAAGAAAACATGGAATGTGCTTTCTTAGACCAATTATTGAGTCAAAAACTGATGCTTAATCAATCCAAAATTGATAGTGTCGAGGTAACTCCTGAAGAAGTTGAGAACCAATTGGATGCTCGTATCGAACGAATTTTAACCTACATGGGAGGCGATGTCTCTCAATTTGAAGAATATTATGGTCAATCTATAAACGATGTAAAGAAGCAGTTTAGACAAGACTTGACCGAACAGTTGTTGGCAGAAAGAATGCAGCAAAATATTCTTTTCGACGTTAATATTACCCCGAAAGAAGTAACGGAATTTTTCGCCACTATACCTAAAGACAGTCTCCCGTATTTTAATTCTGAGGTTGAATTAGGTGAAATTGTATATTATCCTGAAGTAAACCCTATTGAAGAAAAAAGAGCTTTTGATTTAGCTACGGAACTTCGTAGACGTATTATAGAAGATGGAGAGCCTTTTGAAGAATTGGCGGCTAAATATAGCCAAGACCCAGGTTCGGGTAGAGCAGGTGGAGACTTAGGTTGGGCAAAAAGAGGAAGTTATGTACCTGAGTTTGAAGCTGCTGCCTACAACTTAGAAAAAGACGAAATTACAGAGCCTATCAAAACGGAATTTGGTTATCACATAATTCAACACTTAGACAGAAGAGGAAATTCTATCCATTTGAGACATATCCTTATTTCTCCTGAAATAACGGAAGATGATATTAATTTAGCAGAAAAAAAGCTCGATTCTATCAAAATGTTAATTGAAAACGACTCTATTTCTTTTGCTTTTGCGGTCAACAAATATTCTTCAGACAAAGAACAATCATATAACAATAGTGGAAATATGGTAAACCCTAAATCGGGTAATACATTCTTTGAAATTGGAGATTTAGACCCAGATATTTATTTTGCAATTGATACATTGAAATTAAATAAAATATCTGCACCTATTCGTTTTACAAATCCAAGAGGTAAAGTAGCTTTCCGTTTAATAAAACTGTATAGCAGAACTAACCCTCACGTTGCTAACCTAAACTCTGATTATTCTAAGATTAAGGCTGCGGCATTGGAAAGTAAAAAAGGAGAATACGTAGAAAAATGGGTTATAGACCATGTCAATACTACGCTATTCGAAATCGAAGAAGAAATGATGTCTTGTGAGGGTATCAAAAAATGGAATCCAACACTGAGAACTGGAGAATAACTATTTGTCTTAATAGCTTAAAAAAACCACTTAGATTATATTAATTTAAGTGGTTTTTTACTTAAAAGAACAACAAAAACAACGCAATACTCAAAGCCAACAATAAAGCATAATAAGCAATTTCATTTGCTTTCGCATGATTAGAAATCCATTTCCCTGTGATATAGCCCCCTATAAACTGTCCTATGGCAATACATCCACCTGCTTTCCAATCCACTAAGCCTTTATAATGAAAAATAGTCAAACCGACAATCGTATAACTTGCCGTTACGAATACTTTTACAGCATTGCTTCTAATCAGGTTATATTTTGCTCCCATCACCATTAGAAATAAGAAAAATACTCCCATTCCCATCTGAATAAAGCCTCCATAAATTCCTATCAAAAAACAAAGCAAATAAAACCACCAAGCTGGATTTTCGAGATTTGCATCGCTAACATTAATCCACCTTTTTGGCTTAATCAAAACGGTAAACAGCATCAAAACCATCAAATATTTAAAAACCTCTTTGAATGAAGCATTCGAAATAGTAGTGGCTATCCAAAAACCGACCATCGCTCCCAAGAAAGTAGCCATAATTATCCACCGGTCTTTTGACCAAATCAACTTTTTGTTTTTGATAAAAGAATAACTGCTGCCAATTCCTTGACAAAAAACACCAATTCGATTCGAACCATTAGCTATATTAGGAGGCAAGCCTAATATTTCCGTTAGAATAGTTAATGTAATAGCAGAACCGCTACCAGCGAGCGTATTAATAAATCCAGCAATTCCACCACCTATAATCGCTATTGCAATTTGCCACCATTCCATCTAACTAATTTATGTTTTGACAAATTTCGGTAAGAACACCTTCTGCATCTTTGGGGTGGATGAAACAAACCCATTTATTTTCTGCTCCTTTTTTAGGTGCTTCATTTAACAGTCTAAAACCTTGCTTTTGGAGTCGTTGCATTGTTTCTTTTATATCAGCAACAGCATAAGCAATATGATGAATACCTGAACCCCGTTTGTTTAAGAATTTTTGGATAGGACTTTGAATATTTAGAGAGGCTAAAAGTTCAACTTTATGTGTTCCTAGTTGAAAAAATACCGTTTCTACCCCTTCGGATTCCACAATTTCTCTTCTGTAAGGTTCACAACCAAACAGAAGAGAATATTTAGTAATCGCTGTTTCTATATTTTCGACAGCGATGCCAATATGTTCAATAGATAAAAAATCATTGTGCATTGGCAGCATCTTCTGCAGCAGCTTTCGCTTTGTTCACTGCTTCCAATTCTTTATCAATGAAATATAATTTATTGGGAGCATCTCCAATTAGTTTCAATTTGTCCAAAATTCCCCTCATCGTTGTTTCTTCTTCACGTTGTTCTTCAACATACCATTGTAAGAAATTTAATGTTGTGAAATCCATTTCTTCGTTTGATAATTTAACCAAATTAGCGATGGCAGCAGTCACTTTCTTTTCGTGTTGATAAACATCATTAAAAATCTCAACGATATCTGTAAACTTTTGTGGCGGTTGAGAAATGGCTGGCGTTAATGCATGACCATCTACTTCATTGATGTATTCAAATATTTTGAGCATATGCATTCTTTCTTCATCCGATTGAGATAAAAGAAATTGGTAACAACCTTCCAATCCTTGAGTATTCGCCCAAGAAGCCATTGATAAATATAAAAATGAAGCATAAGCCTCCATTTCTATTTGTTTATTCAATGCATTTACCATGTTTTCTGAAATCATATATTAAGTTTATTTATTTTGTTATTAAATTATTTTTTATTCGCAGACACAAAACGAATCGATAGCGAATTAACACAATGACGTGTATTTTTTTCGGTAAACTTTTCACCTTCAAAAACATGTCCTAGATGTCCTTTGCAGTTCGCACATACTATTTCGGTTCTACGACCATCTGCGTCAGGAATTCGTTCTACAGTATTCGGAATTTCATCATCAAAAGAAGGCCATCCACAACCCGATGAAAATTTACTGTCCGAAGTATAAAGAGCTGCACTACACTGCCTACAAGTATACGTTCCTTCGGCATAATGTTTATCGTATTCTCCAGTAAAAGCACGTTCAGTTCCTTTATTAATTATAATCCGTTCTTCTTCGGGGGTTAACTTATTCCAATTTTCCATGGGAATTGTTTTTGAAAGTTTATAATTCTTAATATCTACTTGTACTAAAATAACATTTAAAGGTTAATTGTTTAGGCTATTTTTTAATTTATAATTAGATGAAATATAAATAATCTCGAATAATGTACTCACCGATGAACTTTTACCCTAAATAAATATTCATAAAAGGGTAATAATAAAAGCATTGAAATGACATATTTTTGGTTTAGGAGAGATTTACGGTTGCAAGATAATGCGGGGCTTTATCATGCGTTGAAAGAAAATGAAAACGTTCAGCCTGTCTTCATTTTTGATAAAAATATTCTTGACAAACTAAAATCTGATGATAGAAGGGTCACCTTTATTCATCAAACGATTCATAATTTAAATCGAAAACTCAATTCTCTAGGTAGCAGTATAAAGGTATATTACGGCAGTCCCATTGATATTTGGAAAGAACTTATCCAACAATCGCCTGCCAATATTTATACCAACCGAGATTACGAACCTTATGCATTAAAACGAGACGAACAGATATCTGAATTAATGACAAATGAGGGACTTGAATTAAAAACATTCAAAGACCATGTTATTTTTGAAAAAGACGAAGTTCTCAAAAAAGACGGAACGCCTTACACCGTTTTTACTCCGTATTCAAAAAAGTGGAAAGCTAAATTATTAGAAAAGACAGAAATTGAAAACGAGGTTCAAAGTTCTTTTTACTTCAAAACTTACCCTACTGAAAAATATTTTTCAAAGTTCAATCAACACCAAAACGAAAGAACAATTCCAAGCCTCGAAAGTATGGGTTTTGAAAGTTGGGATGGTCATTTTCCACCTCAAAGTGTTACACAAGGAATTATCAAAAACTATTCTCAACAACGTGATTTTCCTGCTTTAGATGCTACTTCCAAATTAGGTATTCACTTTCGTTTTGGAACAATAAGTATTCGAGAAAAAGCAAGGAAAGCTTCTACTTTGAATGAGACATTTTTAAATGAATTGATTTGGCGAGATTTTTATGCTCAAATTTTACAAGCTTTTCCACATATTGTGAATGAACCGTTCCGAGAAAAATATAAACATATTGAATGGCGAAATAATGAATCCGAATTTAAAATTTGGTGTGAAGGGAAAACAGGTTATCCAATGGTCGATGCAGGGATGCGACAGCTAAACGAAACAGGATATATGCACAATCGAGTACGGATGGTTGTTGCAAGTTTTCTTACCAAACACTTATTGATTGATTGGCGATGGGGCGAACAATATTTTGCAGATAAATTATTAGATTTTGATTTAGCTTCCAATAATGGTGGCTGGCAATGGGCAAGCGGAACAGGAACCGATGCAGCTCCCTATTTCCGTATTTTCAATCCAACCAGTCAACTCGAAAAATTCGATAAGGAATTAAAATATATCAAAGAATGGATTTCTGAATATGGAACTTCCCATTATCCAAAACCAATGGTAGATCATAGCTTTGCTAGAAAAAGATGTTTAGAAGTGTATAAAAAAGGATTAGGGAAATAAATTTTAGTTTTTTACTAAATCTCTTCTACCTATTTCAGGTTCGGTAGAAAAATTGAGACCAATTGTAATTTTGGAGATGGAATCATTTATTGCTTTCCAAAGATGCAAAGTATTTGGAAATGAGGTCAATACCTTTTCTTGAAAAGATGATTTTTCTTTTATGAGATAGAAGCTTTCTAAAATATTGAGCACAAACTTACACAGGTGATGCTAGTGGTTGGGTAAAGTTTTAGAAAAAAACACGCTATTTTGTATCTATGATGTTAGTTGGGAGATTAACGAATTAATTTTTTCTTTTAAAAAAATTTAAAAAAAACATAAAAACACCAATAGTTATTAAAATTAAAAAGGTTAATAATAGTGTTGTATAATAAACGGGGAAAAACAACGGGACATAAAATGGTATAATATATATATGAAATCTCTGCGTGTATATATAATCAAGATATGTATTTATTGAAAGTTTTTCATATTTTAAAACTAAATAAATGAACAAACGAAAGCTGAACATTATGATTAGAAAAACGCTTAATTTTAATAAATCTATTTTTATTAATTCTCTTTGAAAATCTAATTGATTTTGGTCAAATAATATACATAAATAAACGGCTATTGCCATATATATAGGGTTCCCCAAAATACTTGAGATAGTATATATTATTATTTTAAACCCATTCATCTTTTTCAGTTTGTG
>CALAJP010000102.1 GCA_937922815.1 uncultured Saprospiraceae bacterium | reverse complement strand
TCATATTTCAATGAAATTATGTTCAATTTATTTTTAGATAACTTTCAAATTGACCCACACTTGATTAAAAATAAACTTGCTATTGAACAGTTCATTAACTTTGGAAAGATTGCTTCTTAATTTCTTACCGAACTATTGATTCAGAATGTTGAATTATTAAGAACATAGCAAAAATTCCCCTTTTCCCTACTTTTTCAATTGAAGGCAACCCACATTGATTGATATAATTAAACAAAGAATCTTGTATCACAATATCAATATTTGAATCGATACTTCCTTCCCTATTTTTCTGATCAGCTTCCATTAGACGTTCTAATAGTTCTTTTCCTTCATCACAATTAATTTCTAAAACAGGGACTTTTCTTAAACCATCATCATAATTGGCTAATTTTTCAAGAAAAATCTCATCTTCTTTACTTTTTTGATGATAGACAACTTCAACTATTTTTCCGTTCTCATTCTTATAAAAATCAAAAAAATATCCTTTCTTCTCATAATCATTCAAAGTGTCCTTATTCATTACTTCTCCTAAATGATTTTTGAAAACCACGGAATCTTTAGGTGGGTATTGACTATACCGAAAGATTTCTAATTTTTGCTTTTCATCGACTTTAGTCAAAACATTTTCATTCTGACAAGCAAATAAACTTACGGCAATTAGAATTAATAAAAATTTTAATTCGTTCATTTTGGTGTATTTTACAAATACAATAAATGTAATAAAAATCCTATAAAATGAAAAATCAAATGATTCGATTTTTAGAAGAAGTATTTAGTACACTTTGCTAAAAACTTGATAAAGTAAAAGAATATTTATATTTTGCGTGTTTTTAACACAAAATATAATGCCTATGATTGGAGCAATTGCTGGAGATATTATTGGATCTATTTACGAATGGGATGAAGTTGAGAACAAAGACTTCATAATTTTCGATGATTTTAGCATTTTTACTGACGACTCAGTATTAACTTTCGCTATCGCAGATTCTATTATTAATGATATTCCCTACAAAAAAACAATACATAAATACGGAAACGATTACCCACAAAGAGGTTATGGAGGAAGGTTTTTAAATTGGTTAACATTAGATTTCGATGATGCCAAACCCTACGATAGTTTTGGGAATGGGTCGGGAATGAGAGTTAGTCCTATAGGTTTTGCCTTTAAAAACATAAATGATGTCCTTGAAGTTGCCAAACAATCCGCCTTACCAACACATAATCACCCAGAAGGAATAAAAGGAGCACAAGCAATTGCTGCATCTGTTTTTTGGGCTAATAATGGACACAGTAAAGAGGAGATTAAAAAGAATGTTATTGAAAAATTTGGTTACGATTTAAATAGAAGTATTGACCAAATAAAAACTACTTACAAATTTGATGTAACTTGTCAAGGCTCAGTTCCCGAAGCGATAATTGCTTTTCTTGAATCAACGGATTATGAAGACTCAATTCGGTTAGCCATTTCATTGAATGGAGATTCTGATACTATTGCTTGTATGACGGGAGGAATCGCACAAGCATTTTATAAAAAAATCCCACAATTCATTCACGACAAAACAAGAGAAAGCCTACCACCTGAATTTATTACTCTTCTCGATAAATTTGAAGAAAAATACGTTATCAAATACGACCTTATCTAATAAAAAATCCATCATAATTCCCTAAACTTAATCCCAATTTTTTTCATCAAAATGGAGGCATTAAAGTTATTGCAAATGCCTTCATTTAATTTATAATCGAAGGATAAATCGTTTTTAATCGTTTTAACACTGAAATTAAAGTTTCTAACTACTTTAGGGAATTCATCTTCTAATTGGGTAATCGTCAAATCGTGAGTGGCGAGAACTCCCGAAGCTTTTTCGTCAATAAGTTGTCGAGTCAAAGCCATAATTCCCGCTTGTTGGTCTGCCGAATTTGTCCCTTTCAGCAGCTCATCTAACAATAGGAAACAATTATCATTATGCTCTACAAATTCGATAATAGATTTTACACGGTTCAACTCCGCTCGGAAAGTGGAAGTATTATCTGCTAATGAATCTGAAACTCGCATATACGTTAATAAAATCGCTTTTGCTGAAATCTTAAATTTAGATGCACAAACCACATATCCATTCAGTGCCAAAACCATATTTACACCAATAGCTCGTAAAAACGTGCTTTTCCCTGCCATGTTCGAACCTGTCAAGATATCAAAATGACCATTTCCATTGATTTGATAATCATTTGACACCATAGTTTCAACATTCAACAAGGGGTGTCCTAATGCTTTGGCTTCAATACAGAAATTATTTTCTACTATTTCGGGAATAGCAAAATTCGGATTATTAAACATCCAAATACTCATGCTCAAGCCTTTGTCAAACTCGCCGATTATGGAAAACCATTCATTGAAATGTTCATTATTTTTCTGCATCCATTTCTCTAATTTGCAAGCAAAAAAGATGTCCCAATAAAAAATAGGATTGATACTCACTATCCATATTTTATTCAATCGAGTATCGAAAAGATTAATCAGCTTTTCAATTTGGTTCAATTCGTTTACCACATCATATTTTTCAACCAATTGCTTTTGTAATTCTACCCAACCATTCACCTTAAATTTTTCTTCTTGAATAATGCTAACTAAGTTTTTGTATTGTTGAAGAACAGCATTACATTTCGAGAAATAGTCTGAAGTTTTATTTACTTTCTTTTTGAATTGATGATGTACGAAAGTACTCAAGCCATACATCAATATCATCTCAATGGTGTATTCAGGTTTCACAATAGAAAGTATGATTGCACTGGTTGTAAGCAATGAAAGAATAGTCATCGCTAGAATTTTCCATCGACTCAAATCATGAAAACTCGTTTCAAAATCGGACCATTTATTCTTCAAATCAACTTTAGGGGCAATAAATACAGTTTCTAAAAATTTCTCTTTGAAATCAACTAAACCAGACAACTCTATCGACATTTCTCTGATTTTTTCGATTTCAACCTTCGATTTGTTCGTTGATAATAGAGAATGGGCTAACTTTTTTTCTCCCTCAACGGTTACGGTTCTATTTAATTTGAGGAACAAAGAATTGTTCCCAAAAATATCTAGGTCTGATGTATATGAGTGTAATGGATTTGAATATTGGTTTCCATTTCCAAATAATGGCGAGTCTTTATTGGGTTCTAACTCATTTTGATAAATTGCGCTGAGATTACGATATTTTTTCCTAGTTCTTGTAGAAGTATTATACTTTCGTATCACGAAAATAAAAATAAGTAAAGAAACAGCTAACACGATTCCTGCTACCATTTCGAAACCTTTGATGATGGCAATAAATGCAATCAAAAAAATAAAAAATAACAGAACTCTAATGAATGTTAGTTTCTTAATTTTTTTATCTAGCGTAGATATTTGTTTAGCAATTTCATCTAATTTGGATTGATAGAAATTCTTTCGGAAATAAATATCTTTCATGTTCTTATTGCTTTTTACTTTTCCAATATGCGTAGAACCACATCAACGTAGCCGTGGGCATCATATCCGTAGCGGGTAGAATTTCCTCTATAAAACCAATCGCACCACCCAAAATAGCAGCAGGTTTATGCTGACGATACATCCAATAAATAGCTGCACCATAAATAGGAGCATAATAAAGGTCTCCAACTTCGCCTAAAAAAGGGATAAAATAAGAAGCCACTCCAAATATGTCTAAGATTAAAGAAATGATTAAATTTCTAATCGATGGTAGAGAGGGTAATTCGTTGTTATTTGACATGATAAAGAATAATAAGCGAAATAAAGTAAAAAAACGAATCTATTAAATTATGAATTGAGTATTAATATATGATATATTATTAATAATTTGGCTTATAAACAGAATTTATAAATAGTACCCGACACCAAAACTTAGCAACCTATTTATTTTTAAACTGATTTTAATTATCATTTCGTGAGAACAAAACTATTATTGAGTATACTATTTCTTAGTATTCACCTTTTCGCTCAAGATAAGGGGGGACAATTGGAAATAAACTTCTCTGTTCCAAGAGGTGTTTATAATAGTTCGCAAACTGTTTCTTTAAATGTAGTCGATGGTGCTAAAATTTATTATACAACCGATGGAAAAAATCCATTAAAACATGGTAAAATATATAAAAAACCTCTTCAATTAGACAAAACAACAGTCATAAAAGCGGTTGCCAAGTTGGGCAAAAAAAGAACAAAAACTTATCACCAGACTTACTTCATCAACGAACCCGAAACAAATTTCATGATGGTAGAACTAACCATCGAACCTCGTTATCTATTTGATGCGAAAAAAGGGCTATTCATGGAAGGTGAAGAACGAAAAGATACCACTTGGGTAAAACGAGATGCTAATTTTTGGTCAAAAATAGAGAGACGTGCCCATCTAGAATGTTTCGACCCCGAAAAAGGAGAAGTTATTGAAGCCCCTATTGGGTTTAAAGTTTTTGGAGGAATGAGTAGACTTCATCCTCAAAAGTCTTTTTCAGTAACTACTCGTAAATATTACGGCGAAAAAAGGCTAAATGAACGAATATTCGGTTCGAAAACACCTAAAAAATTCAAAAACTTAGTCTTTAGAAATTCAGGTTCTGATTTTGGGTATTCTCATTTTAGAGATGCTCTCATGACCAATGTGGTGGAAAACTGGGATGTAGAAACACAACTTTCTAGACCTTGCCACATGTATATCAATGGCAAATATTGGGGGATTTATAATATTCGTGAAAAAATAAATCGGCATTACCTAAATGCACATGCAGATATAGACAAAGACAGTGTCAATATTTTAGAACATAAAGAATATCTGAAATTCGGAACACGAGATGGTTATGTTAAACTTCTTGGGCTTCTCGAAACCTTAGATCTAACCAAGCAAAGCCATTTTGATAGTATTTCTCAGTATATGGATGTAGAGAATTTTACGGATTATATGATTGCACAAATATTTTATGGAAATAAGGATGCTGGTGGAAATATTCGATATTGGAAACCTAGCAATAGTGGTAAATGGCGTTGGATTCTCTACGATACCGATCAAGGTTTTGGGCTTTATAGCGATAAGGCATACCAAGAAAATTATTTAAAATTCTTTACTGAACCGAATGGACCTATTTGGCCCAATCCGCCATGGAGTACCTTTATATTAAGAAGGTTGTTAGATAACTCTAACTATGTATCTGACTTTACTTTGCGGTTTCAGACTCGTCTTAACGAAGAGTTTAGTCCTGAAAATTTAACACAAAAAATAGACTCTTTTGTCAATCTTTATCAACCAGAGATTCCAAGGCATCACAAGCGCTGGAGACTCAAAAAAAGTATTTGGGAGAAGGAAATTAGAAAGATGAAAACCTTTGCCATCAAACGAAAAGATGTAATGCAAAAACATCTAGACGCTTTTTTTGGTCTTTCTAAACAAATGCCTATTGTGTTAGACGCTACACAAGGTGGCGATGTGGTCGTACTGAATGACATAACCGTAAAACCACCTTTTTTAACGGCCTATACTAAAGACTTAGTCGTCAAAATTTCTGCAAAAGCGAATCTCGGATATCGTTTTTCGCATTGGGAAGGAAGTAAAGAGACCTCTAGTAGCATATTTATTAAGCCTACCGAAATAAAAGGAGGTTACTTGAGGGCTATTTTTGTGCCTTATGACAATCCCCTCAAGGATGTTTTGGTCATTAACGAAGTTTGCCCGCAATCGAAATTGGCGAAAGATTGGGTAGAGATTTTCAACCGTTCAGATAAATGGGTAGATGTAGAAGGGTGGGTTTTGGAAGATTCAAAAAATACCTTTACGATTCCTAAAGTAAAAATTCAACCTCTTTCTTATTTGGTTATCTGTCAGAATGAAAATAAATTTAAACAAACCTTTTTTGGGCATCATAATTTGATTGGAGGACTGCCTTTTGGTATCAATAAATATCAAGAAAAACTAACTCTATACGCCAATGATGGTTCTATTGTTGATGAAGTGGAATTTCTAACACCACCAACGGATTCAAATTTCACCCTCAGCCTTCTTTTACCAGAATTAAACAATAAGGATGAAGAGAACTGGGTACAACATTTTAATTCGGGTTCTCCTGGACGAGCTAACCCACATGTGGTAGAAAGTAGAATCCAAGCCAATCAACTGTTGTATAAAATAGTAGGAGGTCTAGTTGCCGTTATGGTTATTGGTGTAGGTATATATGTGGTGATATGGCGAAAAAAGAGACGAAGAAATCGGTATTTTCAGGTGTGATTATTCTCTATTATCGATAGTTTTTTGTTAAAATTTCATATAACTTATGATTGATATAATAATTCCCATTCCCTAGTTTTTGTTTTGTCAAAATACCATCTTTAGCTAATTTATTAAGATAATTCCCAGCTGTAATTCGTGATACTTTCAAATCTTCTTCAATAAACTCAATTTTAGTATATGGATGTTTGAACAAATTATTCAACAAATCTTGACTATAAAATTTATAATTAGCTCTGATAATATGTTTATACTCCATCATAAGCGACTGAATTTCCTTAATTAAAGAAACTGTTTGTTTAGAGGTATGCTCTACTGCATCAATGATATAAAGCAACCAATTCTCCCAATTTTTAGTCTCTCTTACTTCTTGTAGCAGTTCATAATATTTCGTTTTATTTTCAATTATGTATCGACTTAAGTATAAAATTGGTAAATCAAGTAACCCGTTCATTACGAGATATAATACATTAATTATTCTTCCTGTTCTCCCATTTCCATCATAAAATGGATGAATACTCTCAAATTGATGATGAATTATAGCCATTTTTACTATTGGGTCAAATTCAAACCTTCCCTCTTCTGCATTTATGAATTGCTCTAGATTCGTCATTAGCTCATTAATTGTTTCATAATCTTGTGGAGGTGTATAAACCACTTGACCAGTACTTGCATTTTTTAAAGTAGTTCCTGGAACTCTTCTAAACCCAGCATTATTCTTTTCTAGTTCTGATTGAATTTTAATAATATCATTATTCGTTAAAATATTTCTTTTAGAGATTAACGAATACCCTTTCTTTAATGCAGAAATATAATTTTGAACTTCCTTTGCATCTAATGATTTTAGCCTATCAAATTGTAATTCTGCTTTATATAAATCATCATGTGTTGTGATAATATTTTCTATCTCTGAACTATCTTTTGCTTCTTGGAGTCCGAGCGTATTTATTAAAATATTTTCATTTGGAATACTTGATACCAAACCTTTAAGCTCAGCCAATGCTCGATGAGCATAACTGAGTTTTTTTAAAACAAGCTTCGTTTCTACATCTACCTTCAGAGGTAATTTTTCAAGGACAAATTCATTCATAATGATAAGAAAATCTATTTTTCTTTACAAAGATAGTAACCTATGATAAGAAAATACGATTTTCTTTACAATAGAAAATGGCTTTGATAAGATTTTGGCGTTTTTTTATCAAAGCAGTCTTATTTATTTCACCTAACGGTTTTTTCATTTTACCATACATCCAACTCATATTTTTCATACTTTCACATTCTAAACAAAAGATAAAATGAAAGTAGCCATAATTGGAGGAGGAGCAGCAGGATATTTTGCAGCCATTACCGTAGCCGAAACACATCCATCTGCTAAGGTGGTTTTGTTTGAAAAAGGCGATAAACCACTCAGCAAAGTAAAAGTTTCGGGAGGAGGAAGATGTAATGTAACTCATCACAATTTTGACCCTGTTTATTTATCTAAATGTTACCCGAGAGGAAAAAATCAACTCAAAAAAGCTTTTCATATTTTCAACCCTTCGCATACTATAGATTGGTTTGCGAATAAAGGGGTGGAATTGTATGCCCAAGATGATAACCGAATGTTTCCCATTTCGGATGACTCACAAACCGTTATCGATTGTTTTCAAGATAATATGCACAAATTGGGGATTCGTGTGGTTACCAAACGTACCATTTCTAAATTAATTCCTAAAGAATCTTCTTGGCAATTATGTTTCAAAAATGAAGAAGTTCAAACGTTTAATAAAATTGTAGTTTGTACGGGTGGAGGAAGAAAAATAACCGATTTCGATTGGTTAAAAGAACTAGGACATGAAATCGTTCCGCCTGTTCCTTCACTATTTACTTTCAATATGCCGAAACATCCTATTACAAAGTTAATGGGGCTTTCAGTACCTAAGGTGAGTGTTCAAATTCAGGGAACGAAATTGAAATCAAATGGAGCAATGCTCATCACACATTGGGGGTTGAGTGGTCCGGCTGTATTGAAATTAAGTGCTTTTGGAGCGAGAACATTATCCGAAAAGAATTATCAATTCAGCATTACTGTAAAATGGAGCGGTGATTTAGCTCACAGCGAAATAGAAGAAATGTTGAATAATTTGGTGACCAAAAAGGGAGGGAAACAGCTCAAAAACTTACGTCCTTTCGATATCCCTACTCGATTATGGGCGTATTTATTGGGCAAAAAAGACATTGACCCAGAGCGAACTTGGGGGAGTATGAATCCAAAAAGTGTTCACAAGTTGATTGATTTACTAACCAATGATAATTACGAAATAAAAGGAAAAACCACTTTCAAAGAAGAATTTGTTACGGCAGGAGGCATAAAACTCACGGATGTTGATTTCAAAACGATGGAAAGTAAAAAACAACCAGGTTTGTATTTTGCGGGTGAAGTGTTGGATATTGATGGAATTACGGGCGGGTTTAATTTTCAAGCAGCATGGACAACTGCTTTCATCGCAGGTCAATTATCGAGTAATTCTTAACAAAAATTGAGCTTCTTGTTTGTGTTGAATTTATTATCTTTCCACTTGAAACAATCACAGAAAGAAAACCAATCGACACATGCTCTCAATTCAAAAAAATCAAACCAATTCATTTTTAGCATTACTTAGTTTGCCATCTACTGCCATGGGGTTTGCCTTGTCAGTACAGATTTCGGCACTGAGTTGGTTGCTTTCTACCGAATACAAATTGGATATTCACGAAGTAGGAATTGTTTGGGCAGCTGGACCAATTGCGGGAATTTTGGGGCAAGTTATTGTGGGTTTTATTTCTGATAATGTTTGGTTTTGGGGAGGAAGACGAAAGCCTTTTATTTGGATTGGAGGAATTTTAGCCGCTTTGAGTTTGTTGGCTTTACCGAATATAGGTTTAATAAAAGAAGCCTTGGGATTAGATGCGATTTTAGGCGTTGCCATAACCGTTGCCTTGGTTTTGGATTTATCTATCAATATTTCTTTCAACCCTACACGCTCTATTATTTCTGATGTCACTACCGAAGAAAGGCGTGTGGATGGTTATACTTGGATGCAAACTATTTCTGGTACTTTCGGAGTACTAGCTTATGCTATTGGTGCTATTTTGGGTAATTATACGCTGATTTATTTTGGTAGTTTTTTGGTGTTAATGTTTTCGATTATTCCGCTTTTCTTTATTGAAGAAGACCCTGATTTAAATATAATTGCGGATGAAGAAGAAAGCGAAAGTTTCCAAACGGATTACCCTAATTTCATAAAATTATTTGCTGCTCATAGTTTTACTTGGTTGGGCGTACAGACGATGTTTGTATATGTTTTTGCCTTCATTCGATTCGAATTTCCTGCATTTATGAACTTAACGGACGTAGAAATGGAAAGTGGATATAATGACACCGTAGGTCAAATTATCAGTATCACTTTTCTATTATTAAATGTGGTTGGAGCATTATTGCCTGTTTTGCTTTTATCTCCAATGTCGGAAAAAATCGGTAAAGTAAAAACACATACCGTTTGTATAGCCTTGATGGCAATTTCGTATTTTCTAATTGCAATGATGGGACATTCTTCAATGATGCTTTATGGTTTAATCATCATGACAGGTATTGGTTGGGCTGCTGTAGTGAGTTTACCTTTTGCGATTATGTCTCTCCAGGTTGACCCTAAAAAGATTGGTTCTTTTATGGGGATTTTCAACCTTTCAGTTGTTATTCCACAACTTATTGCGAGTTTGGTAATCGGAAAAATTGTTAATCAAAGTGATGATAAAAGTATCATTTTTTGGATTTGTGGTATTTCCCTTGCTATTTCTGCTATCTTATGGGTTTTGGTCAAAGAACCTAAATCAAGAAAGATTGAAAATAATGGTAGCGGTGGCGGACATTAATATTTGAAACTTACGTTCTATTTGTCCCCTTTTTTGTATTTTTGGTACAAATCATATAGACATGGGACAAAAGACACCATATAAAAGGCTAGAAAAACTTCCTCCCATAAGAGGAAAAGTAGAAACAATAAGAATACTTCGACAAACAAATAAATCTACAGCTGCACTTGCCGAATTAAAAGGAATTGCAAAAACGATTCCCAATCAAGCAATGTTAATAAACGCAATAGTGCTTCAAGAAGCAAAAGATAGTTCAGAAATTGAAAATATCATTACAACACAAGATGAATTATACAAAGCACTTTCTACAAATAAAACAAACATTTCACCCGAAGCCAAAGAAGTGGTAAATTACAGAAAAGCAATCTTCTATGGATTTGATTTAATAAAAAAACAAGGGTTTATTAAAGTAAATGATATTGTTACAATACAACAACTTTTAGTAGATAATACGGCTGGAATACGAAATGTTCCTGGAACTGTATTGAGAAATGATTTAACAGGCGAAGTAGTATACACACCTCCACAAGATAAACATGAAATAATAGACCTTCTATCCAATTTCATAATTCACTTTAATCAACAAGATGACTTATCTCCACTAATCAACCTTGCAATATTTCACTTTCAGTTCGAAAGTATTCATCCTTTCTATGATGGAAATGGCAGGACAGGGAGAATATTAAATATCTTATACTTAATTATTAATGACCTAATAGATGTGCCTATATTATATTTAAGTTCTTACATAATCCAGCATAAAGCAGAATATTATAGATTGCTAAATAAAACTAACAAAAAAGGTGAATGGGAGGAATGGATATTATTTATGCTAAAAGCAATTGAAAGTACTTCTAAAAAAACAATTATTAAAATAACTGAAGTTAAAAACCTTCTTGAAACAACAATACTTAAAGTAAAAAAAGAAGCTCCTAAAATTTACAGAAAAGAACTAATAGAAATATTATTTGAACAGCCATATTCAAAAATAGAATTTGTTGTAAACAAACTGGGAGTTGAAAGAAAAGCGGCTTCTAGATATTTAAAACAACTAGTTAATATAGGAATTTTAGAGTCTCAAAAAGTGGGTAGGGAAACTCTTTTTATCAATATTGAACTAATCCGAATTTTAAAGCAAAGTAATTATTAACATTTGGTTCTAAAAACCATAAACACTATATTTTAAATATTGTAAATTTGGTTAATGAAGAAGAATGAAGAGAATTTATATTTTTGGGTAACCAATCAAGAAGCGGAAAAAGGAGCTTCTCGTACACTCAGCGATGAAGAAATACGCTATTTGCAAAATTACAATTGGATACGATTAGTAAAATTATCGACTTACCTATTCTTATTGGTTTTTGCAGTTCTTGGATTACTTTTTTTATCCTTGATGTTTGGTTCATTAATTGAAGTTGAGGGTTATTCTATTTTTATAGAATATGCAATCAAAATCACTCCTGCACTTCTAATAATAGCTGTATTTATTTACGTAATCAGAGATAAAATTCCTTGGAAAGTAAAGTTATGGTTATCATCTGAAGACCTGAAAGCAGTCGAAATTTCGGGATATTTAGGCACTTCGGTAAAAGAAATTATAAACGAAGAAAACACTTGGTTCATCAACAATACGCCTATTTTGATGCCCGAACATTGGGAAAACCATATTGCATCGCAATACCCACAAAAAGATACACCTCCTAAAGTAACGATTTGGGCAGTAGAACGAAAAGACACCACCAATCGAGCATATTCTTATATTTCTACATCTTCTGAATCCTTAGTAAAGTTTAAAAACCTATTCCAAGATTATTCATTTTATGCACTATCCTGCGGAAAGCTTTCGATGGATAATGATGCTAAAGGAAACATTCCGTTTTTTAGAGCCAGTTATTCTTGGATGGGGCTTGGGATGTTTTGGGTGTTAATTGGAGCTTTTATTTCCATTTACTTATCCATTCAACTGGAAGATAACAACCAATATTTCACACAAACGGAACAGAAAATAATCCATTTAGAAAATGAGTTAAACATAGGAACTCCCATAAATTCATCTAATTTTTCAGCACGAGGCATTACAACCTTTAGTAATAGTGAAAAATACGGAAACCAAGTCTTGGTTAGCAATGAAAATTTTGATTATTACGATGTTAAAACACCAAATAATAACCGACATTTTATTTTAACACCCGCAGAGTATTACATCATAAGGCGTGTATCGTTGGTGCTTCCTAATATCATTCTTTCCTATCAAAAAGCTTCTGAAAAACATTTAAATGATTATAAAAAACAAATAAAATCAACAATTGATAATAGTAACAACGTCCCTGAATCAATTAAAAATCGTGTTTTAGAAAAACTAAACTCCATTAGCAATACTGTTTTGGAACAACAAATGAGAAATTTAGGAAGAGGCCATAAAGCAAATCAAGAATATGTCCAACATTTCTTGCCGTCACCTATGCTGTATTTACCATCCGACAAGTATAGAATTGCACATAATTGTATAAATGCATCCGTATTCTGTAAGCTAATCGATAAGGAATCGAAAATTAGTGGTCAAAACATGGCAATTGTCCATGACCAAAGTATGGAAAATGGTGCTGCTAATTACAAAATTATTTACGCTCAACAATTAGTTACAATTGAAGAATTAAAACAGGAATTAACTCAATTAACCTACAATACTCCATTCAGATACTGGACACAAGGTTTGGGTCTTATTGGTGTACTAATTATCTTGGTTGGTGTACTCTTTATTGTTTCGACGATACAAGCAAATATGAAAATTGAGAAATTATATGATAAGAGGTTCGTGTGAAAATATTGAAGCTATAAACCACATAGAATAATTGCAGGAATAAAAGCCGTAATAAAGTCTAATTTTAAAGGATTAATTAAAGCCCGACCCTAAACAACGAAATATTAATGCTGATGATATTGGAAAAATAACCAACGAATGACTAGAAAGAGAGCTTGATATAATCATAAAGTAACAAAAGAAACCTCAGTATTCTAATCGAGAATACTGAGGTTTTATTAATTATTCGTTAGAATAAAGTTGGATGATTTCTATTTAATGGCTAATTTTTTAATCTGAAAATAACCACTTTGAGTGCGAACATTTAAAAAGTATATACCCGCTAAGTAATCTCTTACATTCAATAAGATTCTATGATTACCTTTTACTAATTCTTTGTTTCTATAAACAGAACCAACTAATTGCCCATTTATATTATATAAATTCATGTTCACCTGTGTCGTATTTGGAAGGTCTAAAGAAATAATAGCTTCGTCTTTAACAGGGTTAGGATAAACATTAAAATAATAATCTTCATTTATGCTCTTTTTTGCATCCAAACTAAACTGGTTAATATTACTTGAGTTAGTATGGTTACAATTGATAGTTGAGAGGTTTGAAGGTAAACCTATGTAGCAGGTATTTTCTGTTACATCCATTATATCTGCGGATTGAATACTTTTATTACATGTTAAAATAATATTGCTCGACTGAACTCCATTTAAAACATACTCAAACCAACCATTTTCTTTGGACTCCATAGATGGCTGTTCGTTCCACGTTATGGGATTATTAGTACTGCCATTGGTGTTCCAATAATAGATTGAAGGATTATCGCATTGACCTTCTGGTTCCCATTTTATGGTTAAGTCATCAGCAATTTCCTCTTCAAAAACGTAAGTTTCTTCTTTTATAGAAGTGTTAGAAGTTGTTCCAATTCCAATGGCTTTTAGGGTTACGGTAGTTAAATTATTAGTAATGTCGAATTTTCCTGTGTATAAATTACCGTTTGAAGCAGAAGGATTATTTCCGTCGAGAGTATAATAGATAGAAGTTGTATTTTCTCCCGTAATTTCAACTTCCAAACTAGATGCGGTTGTAGTTTGAGAAGAAGGGTTTATAGTAATTGTTGGGATTAAAGCAGGACAAAGATCTGGTGTATTCGTTAGCCATTTATTGTCATAATATGCGGTTCCATTTGCTACTAAATCGGCGGTTTGATTCTGTCCATTATCACTAAAAATAACATTAATATTCTCTACACCATTAAATTCTATGTAGTACCAATCTGAGGTAGAACACTCTTTTGTCATTCTTTCCCCTGGCCAAGAAGTATTTATTCCATCGGAAGAAGGCGTTGGATTCCAATAGTAGATACTTGCATTGCTCCAATGGCTTGGCTTTTTAAAGTAAACTTTGGTGCTTGCAGGTTCTTCAAAGATATAATTTCTTTCAACGATATTGGTGTTAGAAGTTGTTCCAATTCCAATGGCTTTTAGGGTTACGGTAGCTAAATTATTAGTAATGTCGAACTTTCCTGTGTATAAATTACCGTTTGAAGCAGAAGGATTATTTCCGTCGAGAGTATAATAGATAGAAGTTGTATTTTCTCCCGTAATTTCAACGTCCAAACTAGATGCGGTTGTAGTTTGAGAAGAAGGGTTTATAGTAATTGTTGGGATTAAAGCAGGACAAAGATCTGGTGTATTCGTTAGCCATTTATTGTCATAATATGCGGTTCCATTTGCTA
>CALAJP010000101.1 GCA_937922815.1 uncultured Saprospiraceae bacterium | reverse complement strand
AAAGATATGGAAAAAGTTAGAAGAGATCTATTGGGAATTGGGAGGCAAGGGATATTTGTATGCTGTTGTGACAGAAATGGAAGATTTTTATGAATACGCAGAAGAAGACAATTTTCCAAGTGCCTATTATTGTGGAGTTATACCATTTGCTTGGCGATTATTAATGGATGGTGAATCATATCAAGATGTATATGTAAAGGAAAAATATAAAAAAGCTCCATTTTACAAAATAGAAGAAATAAAGGATGAGCATTTATTCACTCAAAGTTATGAATCAATCTTTGATTATATGAAACCAGAAAACCTAAAAAGAATAAAAGATATATTCGTCTATCTATCTAAAAACCCAATATCAGAAGAAGAAAGACAAGCATATCAAGAAAGATTGAAAGCCAAGAAAAAAGAAGTGTAATCGTTTTATAATTGGTGGGTAGGGCTAGGAAGATGACAGTGTTAAGTTAGCAAATTAATATTATTCCAAAATGACAAAAAAATCCTCCCTCTATTTTACCCTTCTTACGTTGCCTCCAAAGGGAGAACTTGCGTGACGTTGTTAAGGGAATTTTTAAAAAAGAAGCGATATTTCCCTCTTTGGAGAGGGCTAGGGAGAGGAAAATGAGTTTCGGGTGAAAAGCAAACTAGATGTGGATCCTCCCTCTATTTTACCATTCTAACGTTGCCTCCAAAGGGAGAAATTAAAGTTTTACTTTCTTCCTCATTTTTTATAGTTCATCGTTTTTTTTTAAATGAAAATACCGAAAAGCAATTTTTCAAGTCCAGTGAGCTTCCCTCTTTGGAGAGGGCTAGGGAGAGGACAGCGTTTAGTTAGCAAATCAAATTAGCCAACGTGCTAACAAACCAATAAGCCAATAACCCAACCCACCAACCTTTACAAAAACACTTCCTTTAGTTGATTCCAAAGCGTAACTTTTACCTCTTTATTTTCTTGGATTGATTTTAGATTTTCTGTAAAAATATAAGTTCTATTATGAAGTGAAAATTTCTTAATTTGAGGGTTAATATTCAAGCCCAAAGAATCGGGAGTAATGCCAAAAACGATAATTTGTTGAATTTCATCTTGTTTTATAGCATCAGACAGGCGTAAAAATTCATTAGTAAGTAACCCAAATACAGAACAAGTCGTTAAATCTATTTTGCAAGCACCCATGATTTTAGCTAGAAAATCTTTGTTTTCATTCCAATCAGTTGGCGAAACAACTAATAAAATTTTATTGCCTGATTGAATGACATTTGGTTTCTCAATTTTGTAGTGATTAAAATGTAAATAAGAGTTAGAAAAATTCATATATTGCAAATTAAATCAAGTTAAGAACAGACAATTTTCTATTATTATAAATTTTGTAATTATGGCATACAACATAAAAGTAACAAAAGTAAGTGAAAGTAAACTTCAAAATTTAGATTTTGACAATATTCCTTTTGGTCGGGTCTTTTCTGACCATATGTTTATCGCAGATTATATTGATGGAAAATGGACAAATATAGAAATTAAGCCATATCAAGATATGCAAATTAGCCCTGCTAATAGTGCATTACATTATGGACAGTCTATATTTGAAGGAATGAAGGCAACTAAAACAGTAGATGGAAACCCTGTTTTTTTGAGACCAGAATTGCATGCTGAAAGGTTTGCTAACTCTGCTAAAAGGATGTGTATGCAGCCTGTGCCAACGGATTTGTTTTTGCAAGCCATTCATACTTTAGTGGATTTGGACAAAGCGTGGATTCCACCTAGAGAGGGTTCTGCTTTGTATTTGAGACCTTTGTTATTTGCAATGGATTCGTTTCTTGGCGTTAGACCTTCGGATTCTTACCGTTTTATGTTAATCACAGGGCCAGTAGGGCCGTATTATGCGAAACCCGTTCGTTTGTTGGCACAAGAAGAATATATTCGTGCTGCGGTAGGTGGAGTAGGAGAGGCTAAAACGGCGGGGAATTATGCAGCTTCGTTATTACCTGCGACTAAAGCCATTGACGCAGGTTATGATCAAGTATTGTGGTTAGATGGTATCGAGAAAAAATATGTTCAAGAAGTAGGAACGATGAATATTTTCTTCAATATCAATGGCACTTTGATTACTCCCGAAACTGATGGAGCTATTTTGAAAGGAATTACGAGAAAGTGTGTTTTAGAGTTGTTGGACGATACTGATATTTCGGTAGAAGTTCGTCAAATTGATATTAATGAAATAATAGAACATCATAAGAATGGTAATTTATTAGAAGTTTTTGGCGTTGGTACAGCAGCCGTTGTTTCTGAGGTTTCTCATTTGAGTTACCGAGATTCTCATTTAGATATTCCAAATGTAGGGAAAGATAATAATGTTGCCAAAATGATAAAATCAATGATTGAAGATTTGAGAACAGGGAAAACGGAGGATAAAAATGGTTGGTTGGTGCCTGTAGATTCCAAAACAGAATTAGTATAATTTAATGTCAATGAATAAAATACTCTTTTGCCTTTGTTTATTAGTTTTACCAATGATAGGTAATAGTCAATCAAATCTTGAAAAAGAAATTTTCGAACGGTGGGTTAATGCTGCTGAATATACTAGCAAAGTAGCCATGTTAATGCCATTGGAACAAGTTGATTTTCGTCCCACTGCCGAACAAATGTCATTTAGAGAGCAATTTATTCATGTGATGAAGAATATTACTTTTCTTTCTTCAAAATATATTTTAGAAGAAGAAAATCCTTTCGTGATAGATGAAAATATGGAATGGGATTCAGCATTACAATTATTTGAGAAAGTAATCGCTTATGGTAATCATGCTATTGAATTTGGTTTTACAGAACCAGACCAAGTCGTTGAATTCTTTGCCGGTCCCAAAACCAAAAGGCAAATTATATTGTTACTCAATGAACACCAAACTCACCATAGGGGGCAAATGATCGTCTATTTGAGATTACATGGTATTCAACCGCCCAAATATATAGGCTGGTAATCTTCTCATTTATGTAACCAAAATAGAAACATGTCAACAGCTAAAAAAGAAATAAAAAAAGTAACTACCCAAACTTTTCAAAAAATGAAGCAAAATGGCGAAAAAATTGCCATGCTTACGGGGTATGATTTTTCTATGGCAAAAATCTTAGACGCTGCCAAAATTGATGCAATATTAGTTGGTGACTCAGCCTCTAATGTTATTGCTGGACACGAAACTACACTCCCTATTACCTTGGATCAGATGATTTATCATGCCAGTTCAGTGGTTAGGGCAGTGGATAGAGCTTTGGTGGTAGTGGATTTGCCTTTTGGATCGTATCAAGCCAATTCTACAGAAGCATTACGTTCTGCTATTAAAATAATGAAAGAATCAGGTGCTCATGCTGTAAAACTGGAGGGAGGAAAAGAAGTAGAAGATTCGATAAAAAGAATTTTAACAGCAGGGATTCCTGTGATGGGGCATTTGGGATTAACGCCACAATCTATTTATAAATTTGGAACTTATACGGTAAGGGCAAAGGAAGAAATGGAAGCTCAAAAATTGATTGAAGATGCTAAATTATTAGAAAAATTGGGTTGTTTTGGAATTGTGTTGGAAAAAATTCCAGCTCATTTGGCAAAACAAGTATCTGAAAGTGTTTCTATTCCTACTATTGGTATTGGTGCTGGACCTCACTGCGATGGTCAAATTCTCGTGCTTCATGATTTATTAGGAATTACAAAAGAGTTTCACCCTCGTTTTTTGAGAAGATATCTATCTCTGTTTGATACGATAAAAGATGCAATATCTTCTTATATAGATGATGTAAAAAGTGTGGATTTCCCGAATGAAAAAGAACAATATTAACTTAATAAAAGACGTATTCACTTTATGAAAAAGTGGTTAATAATTATATTGTCAATAATTGTTGGAATTGGAATTGCTATTGGAGGGTATTTATATTCCATTATTTATTCTCCGAATGTTAGCAATACGGCCGATACGCATACTGTTGATATTTATCCCAATACCAATATTGAAAGCTTAGCAGCCGACTTGTCGACAGAAGGGATTATTAAAGATAAAGATTCATTTCTGTGGGTGGCAAAGCTAATGAAATATAATGTAGGTAAAATTAGAAATGGTCGATTTCAAGTAAAAGCAGGTTGGTCTAACCGCAAACTAATTTCACACCTTCGTACGGGTGAACAATTTCCTGTCAAAATAACCCTAAATAGTAAAAGAACGATTGAAGATTTAGGAGGAGAAGTTGCAAAACATTTTGCTTTTGACTCTATAACTATCGTAGATAACTTTGTAACCAATGAGGAATATCTACAAAAAATAGGCTATACTTACGAAACTATAATGTCTCTATTTATTCCAAACACCTATCAAATATATTGGAATATTACTCCTGAAAAATTTATGGAAAGAATGATAATGGAGCATAAAAAATTTTGGTCAAAAAAAGGGAGATTAGACAAAGCTAAATCTATCAATATGACTCAAAATGAAGTGTACACTTTGGCGAGTATTGTAGAAAAAGAAACACATATTCCTGCAGAAAAACCTATAGTTGCAGGTGTTTATATGAATAGACTTGAAAAAGGAATTATTTTGCAAGCAGACCCTACCGTAATTTTTGCTACTCGTGATTTTACGATAAGAAGGGTGCTAAATAAACACCTGCAAATTGATTCTCCATATAATACGTATAAATATGCAGGCTTGCCACCAGGCCCAATTAGTATGGCTTCTATTTCTTCAATAGACGCCGTTTTGAATTATGGAAAGCATGATTATTATTACTTTTGTGCAAAACCTGGTGCAGGAGGTACTAACTTTGCCAAAACACTTCGCCAGCATAATAATAATGCCAGAAAGTATCGAAATTGGTTAAACAAAGAACGTATCATGAAATAGTTACGTTATTAAAAATATACTATAATAAACAACTCAAAATGAAATTATTAAAACAGTTAAGTTTTCTAGCAGTAGCTTCAGTTATATTCTTTTCAAGTTGCTTGTCGGATGACTCTACTAATTTTGACCCTAATGTCCAGTTCGAGACAGATTTGGAATTAATAGAACAATATAAGCTTGATAATAATTTGACAGATATGATTGTCGAAAATGGAATTTCTTACAGGATTGATTCTGTCGGACCTGGAATTTCTCCTACGCTATCTGATAATATTGTCGTAAAATATAAAGGGCACTTATTAAATGGAAATGAATTTGACGCAAACGCTACAGGAATCGAATTTCCATTATCTGGATTAATACCTGGATGGCAATTTGGAATTCCAAAATTAAAAGATTTTGGAGGGTCAGGAACTTTCATTATTCCTTCAGCATTTGCATATGGTAATAGAAGTCAAGGTTCAATTCCTGCCAACTCAGTTCTTGTTTTCGAAATTATATTAGAAGAAACCGTAAAATCAGTTGATCCTGTTGCTCAGCTTGAAGTGGATTTGGCATTGATAGAAGAATATAAAGTGGATAATAATCTAACAGGAATGTCTATAGAAGATAATATTTCTTTTAGAATAGACTCTGTTGGTACTGGCGAATCTCCTATCTTAACGGATAATGTTGTCGTGAAATATAAAGGATATACTTTGGCAGGAGATGTTTTTGATGAAAACACAGAAGGAGAAAACATCCTATTATCTGAAGCTATTGAAGGTTGGCAATTGGCAATACAAGACTTAAAAGGAATGGGAGGCTCTGGAACTTTTATTATGCCTTCGGGCTTAGCTTATAAAAATAGACGACAAGGTTCTTTAGGTCAAAACGCTGTTGTTATTTTTGAAATAACTTTAGAAGAAGTGGTTAAATAATTTTGGAATGATATCGCTCACAAAAAGCCCGTAAAACTATAACGTTTTACGGGCTTTTTGTTTTCGGAGAGTTTAATAATGGAAAATATCTAATAATGGAGACTATAAATGTCTAGTAGTGAGTGTCTTAAAAAAGGTATTGTTTTTGATATTTCATATTTTGATTAGGTATATCTATTTACTTATACCGTCACAGCAGCCCCCGAATTCTGAAACATCTATAAATGATATTTTATATTTTCGGATGAATTGAATTCCTTTATCCCATTAAACCACCCTAAATATGTTAAGACGATTACAATTTATATTTACTGTTTGTTGTTTTATTTTTTCTTCTGTCACTGTTTTTGCCATTAATGGTCACGATTCAAATCCTTTTCTAATTACAGATACCGTTTTAATCGATTCTGTAATTCATTCTATCTGCGAAGGTGAAGAATATGAATTTAACGGAAAAGTCTATACGGAAACAGGAAGCTATTCGAGTTATACTACTCGCTTAGATACGGTTTACGAGACTGTATTGCGTTTGCATGTGCAAGAAGATAGAGTTGTTTATGAATATGCAGTATTGTGTATTGGGGAGGTCTTGGAATACGATGGCAATTTTTATCAAGATACTGGAACGTATGACTTAGTTCGTGAAAATGTAAATGATCTACTATGTCCTCCTACCTATAAATTGGTAGTAACAGAACCAGATTCCGATACCTTATTTCAGGATGAAGTTATTTATTTATGCCCAGGAGAGACTATAATACACCGAAATATAGAAGTTACAGACCGTGGGTTTTATACCTATCCATATGAAAATTCAGAGTGCTACTTTTACAGTACTTTCGAAGTGAGATATGAAAATCCATTTCAAGATACAATACATTTAGAGACTTGTTTTGGCGATTCAGCATACTATGAAGGTGTTTATTATGGACCTGGTTTGCATACATATTCTACTAAAGATACTGTTGAGTGCAGTTTTTCATACTTAAGTGTTTCCGAAACTGAAAGAGTAAATGTGAATGTTTATGAAGAAATGTGCCCAGACGGTAACTTCACTTATCGTGATTCCTTATTGTGGACTAATGGAACACATCAATTTTTTGTTTCATCATCTAATGGTTCATGTGATTCTATAATCAATCTTCACCTTACGGATAGAGTAATTCCAGATTCATTGATTTATCAGACTTTTTGTTCTGAGGATGAAGTTTCTTATAATGGATTTGACTTAAAAGGTTTTGGTAGACACCTTGTTGATGAGACAGGTTATGAAGGTGGGTGCACACAAAATATTTATTTAGTTGCAGAACCAACAGAAGAAGTAGATACTATTTATAAAAATGATGTTATCTGTAGAGGGGATGTTTATGAATATAGGGGCAAGTTTTTTCAGTTAGCAGGAACTTATGAAATTGTGGAAGCAAGACAAGATTCATGTGATATAATTTATGTTTTAGCATTAGAATATTTAGAGCCTGTTCATGATACAATAAGAGTTGAGACTTGTGAAGTCATTTATACATTTAGAGGTAAGAGAATATCGGAACCTGGGATATATTATGATTCTGTTTCGGTAGATACAGGTTGTGATTCGTTGTTTATTCTTGATATCAAATTCAAGAATGCTACAGATTCTTTAGTTTACAAAACTTTTTGTCCTAACGAAGCTGTTACCTATAATGGGCAAGTATTCGATGGTTATGGTGAACACCTTGTTGGAGAGATTTCGTCTAATGGATGTAACCGTTTAATATTTTTGATAGCAGAACCCGCAGTTATAGATACTATCTTTGTTGTTGATACGATGTGTGTTGGAGTACCTTATTTTTATAACGATGAATCCTTTTTACAGCCTGGAGAATATACTCTTTTTGACCGTAATGCTGGCGAATGTGGTAGTAATGTAGTTTTACTTTTATTAGAACATTTTATTCCTCCTTATGATACTATTTTTCAAGTAAGGTGTGAAGGAGAATCTTTTGAATTACCTAATGGCGAGATTGTTTTTGAAACAGGAATCTATGAAGAAGCTTTTGATGATTCTTTAACGGGTTGCCCCAATTTTATTTATCATAATGTTATTTTTGAACCTAAGGTAAACGATACAATTTATGTAACTCAATGTGAGGGAGAAGCTTATGCTTTTAATGACCAAACCTTTACAGATGCGGGATTTTATGAAGTAGGAATTACGCAAGGGGTATGTCCAGGAACTCAATATTTATTATTAGAATTTTCTGAAAATAAATCAGAAACTATAAATATACAAATATGTGATACTATATATTTTTGGAATGATAGAGTGATTACAGAGTCAGGAACATATGTAGATACAATTGATAATGATACTAATTGTCCAATAGTTGATATTCTAAATATTGAACTTATAGAGCCAACTAGAGAAAATATTTTTTCTACAGTTTGTGGTAATAATGACATTTATTTCTTTTACGAGAGAACACTAAACGAACCAGGCGTTTACATGCATTTCGATACTGCGAATTGTGTTTTTGTTACATTAACTCTTGAAAAACAAGATATTCCAACGGAAGAAAAAACTAGGACTATTTGCAAAGGAGACACGATATGGATTCAAGATACTCCTTATTTTGAAGAAGGAGAATACCATATTTATTATGATAATTTGAATGAATGTGATTCTATTTGTATTATGAACTTAGTAGTTTCGGGTAATGATACGAATATCATTAATGAGACAATCTGTAAAGGAGAATCATTTATTTATAATAATGAATCACTTACGGAAGAAGGAGTTTATACTTTTGATGAAGTAAATGAAACTGGTTGTCCAATTTTAACTCAAATTCAATTAAAAGTAGTTACCAATCAATCAGAAACTATAAATATAGAAATATGTGATACTATTTACTTCTGGAATGGTAGAGGAATTACAGAATCAGGAACATATACAGATACCCTAGACTCTACTTCTGATTGTCCTAATGTTCAGACTTTAAATATTAA
>CALAJP010000100.1 GCA_937922815.1 uncultured Saprospiraceae bacterium | reverse complement strand
GCTGAAAGACAAAAATTAGCTGCTGAATATGAAGCGGAAGCTGAAAGAATTCGCATCGTTGCTATTGCTGAGGCGGAAGCTGAATCTAAAAAACTACAAGGTCAAGGTATTGCCGACCAAAGGCGAGAAATTGCAAGAGGTTTGGAAGAATCGGTAGAGGTTTTGAACAAAGTTGGTATCAATTCCACTGAGGCATCTGCTCTAATTGTAGTTACGCAACATTATGATACGCTACAATCTATCGGTGCAAATAATAATTCAAACTTGATTTTATTACCAAACACCCCTTCTGCGGGTTCTGATATGTTAACCAATATGGTTACTTCGTTCGCAGCTACCAAAAATATGGATGGTATTGGAAATATAAATTCAGAAAAATAAATAGAATTTGTTACTGGGGACATTTATTTGATGTCCCTTTTTTCCGTTCAATATTATAGCTTAGGGGCTAGCTTGAATCTACTTGTAAAGTTCAAGCATCTATCTTGTATTGTTCCTTAGTTTCTTTGGTAGTGAATATATCCACTACCAAAGTTTATATTTATAACTCTTAATTTTTGAGCGATTGTTTTAGTTTTTCCTCTGCTATCTCAATAGCAAATCTAAAAAATAACTTTACAGCCTTTGTAAACTTAAACTTGTTACCATTTATTTCAATTAAATTTTTACTTCGCCAAGTCTTAATAAATTTTTTAAATTCAGAAACAGTCGTTTTTTCTAAAATTTCCCATTTACTCGACTGTCTTAATAGTTCTTCCGTTTCATTTATATCAAATGAACCTAGTTCTATTTTGTCTCGGAAATTTTTACCTGAATAATCTAGTTCTCTCGATAGAATTGCTAAAAATAAGGTGAAATCTCGTGTTCTTTTTTCGTTTACTTCGTCAGAAGATAAATAGATAAATTCAGCTTCTAGATTCAACTTATAATTAAAGGATTTTATGAAAAATTCTACGTAATCATCTTCAAGTTCTTGTATTGTATAAAACAATGGACTTGGTGAAATAATGAATTTACCATCTAGTAATTCACTAACTATTTTGTTATGTTCACTTGGATACTCTCTCATATACTTGCACTTTAGGTATTTTTATAGAAGCGTCTTTTAAATCTATCGTAATTCTTTCATCTGTTTTGTATTCTGCAACTAAATCTTCTTCTAACAAAAGATTGGTTAATGAGAAATATTTTGACAATGTAATTTCAGTAGTATGCTTTTTCAAAGCATCAAAGCACCACAAGTAGAAATCTTCAACTTTATCTTCTTTTAATAGTTGTTGTTTAAAGTACGTAGAATCTGGAAGCCATTCTAATTCTTCAATTTGTTCTTCATAATAAACATCAGAAGTCTTGTAATTAAATTGGTCTACATAAAATTCTGCTTCGCTATGAAATTCTTTGAAGATTGCACTTCCTTTTGTCTTCTTTACAGGACTTGGAATAGGAACAATGTAACTTTTGGGATAATCCACATTTTCTACAAAATGATAAAAACCACTTAAAATGATAGAATCACTTTTAATTCTATCTAATAAAGGTCTTAACTCCCTTGTTAGTTTTTGTAAATTTTGGTCTAATTCAATCCGAGCATAAACAACGGACCCATACAATTTTTTATACTCTCTTTTTAGCTTAAAACTATCAGCTACATATTGTTTTTCACTTGTGTATTTTTGTATTTCAACCAAGGCAGAATAAAATGATTCTGGGTGGCCTTTTTCTAGAATTTTATTTAGTGGCTCAATATACTCATCAATCCAAAAAACTGCTTTTTCTAATCTTTTAGATAAATCCGAGTATTCATCCGCATTTACTTTTAATGACTCTGTATCATTTAATAGGCGTTGAGTTTGTCTATGAATATCGTTTAAAAAAACGTCAATTACATTTATTATATTTTGAACTAAAACGATTGTTTTACTTGCTTTTGATTCTGTTTTTAAAGCAGTAAATAATTCAAAAATTGTTTTATATCTTTCTTTTAAAGTCTGTGGTAAATCAAGTGTGAAATCGTCAAATAAAAATTGCAAAAAATCTGCATAGCTTCTATTTATTTTAAAATCTTTGGTTGGTAATTGTCTGTAAAATTTAACGTCAATAAGTTTCGTTAACGATATTTTAGGGTCATTACTGATATTATATTCTTCAATTAATTTCTCTAGAATATCATTATCAATAATAAAGTCAGGTTTACTGTAATTAAAAGCATCTTGTACAAATTCGTAATGATTTTGTAAAAACTTAAGAATATATTTTCCTGATAATTTAATCATTTTGAAATTTTACGAATAGTGCTTGTTGTTCTAAAAAGCGTTTACTTTTATAAATGTCAGTTCTTATTTTTATTACATTCTCATCAACTGATTCTTTTACTTCTTTATTTGGGTTTTGCTCTCTTCCTTGCTTTGTTTTAATTGTTCTTGAATAAGTTTTAAAAAGAATTTCGTAGTCTTTAGGAATGAATATTTTGGCTTTTGGAAATACTTTTTTTACCATTAGGTAATTTTGCAATCCCTTGTAATCATAATCAGGAAAAATTAATACCTCTCTAGCTTCAAAGTTGTTTAAAACGGATTTTCCTAAACCACCATACGTGTGAATAAAAATGTACTCTTTATCTATTACTTTTTCAGCTAACAGGAATGAGTCTAAATTCTCTACAATACAAATTTTATCGGATTTTAATTTATTTACCTGGGCAGAAAAAGTACCAAATAGATTGGTGAATTTTTCTAGGTCTACAATTTCAGAATTTAGCGTAATTTTTTTAAAGCCTCTTACCAAAATCACATTTTGGCTTATTCTTTTTCCTGCTTTTGTATTTCTGTATGTGCCAATATTACTGACAGCAGAATAACTATCTTGAAGTTCTCTAGGAAACTTATTTTTAAAATAAAGCTCTAAGTTATCTCTATCACTTAAAACGTAGCTTCCTCCACCTGTTACGGCTTGGGAATATGTAATGAACTTGCCATTAACCAAGGTTTGAAATTCGCTACTTTTTTTAACAGATTGACTTATAGAAGAAGCATTTATCTTTTCTTCTTCAAGTATTTTTAATATGAAGTTATAAAAGGTCTTATTCTGCATCTCTATATATTACTGGGAATGATTGAAGTTCTCCAAATGAAATTTTTTTCTTTTGATTTTTAGAATCTCTTTGAGGTTCTTTAATCAGATAATACTTTTCAATTCCTTCAACTTTTCTTGGTGCTGCAAAAATTGGAACAAAGTGATTTACTTTACAGAATTGAATTAGGTGCTTCACATTTTTTTGTCCGATTGCATCAAGCTCATCTACATAGATTATAACACGATTTTCTGGAGTGCTGTGTACTAATTCTTTTAAAATATTTAGGAATAAATATAGCTTTAGAACAATATTAGTTCCTCTTGATTGGACTTGTTTAGAAAGGTCTATTGTTTCTGTTTTTCCTGTGACTTTTGTGATTTCTACATTTATTTTAAACAAATCAACAATGTTGATAGCTTTACCATTACTGCTTGATAATTGCCGTTCTAACGCTTCTCTTGATTCTGTATAAGAATTATCAAAATCTAAACCATCTGAAAATTTCAATTTCGATATTTTGTCTAAATCTTCAATCAATGCCTTATTATCATCAATTTTTACTTTAACGCTTTGGATATTTGAAATTGGATATTCTGCCAATCTTTGATTGTAGCTCCTTGAAACAAAAGTTTTAAAATCATTAAACTGCGTTAAAAAGGAATGGGTGGGGCTTCCTATTTCGTGCGATAAAGTATCTAAAAGATTATTAATGACCTTTTGAGTTTGAGGGATATTTATAATCTCTTCATCAACAACTCTTATGAATTTTTTAATGTCTTTGATATCCATTTTTAGAGCGCTATTCAAGTCGTTTTTTAAAGAATTTCGATTTTCCTTTATACGAAGAAACTTTCTGTATTTCGATTGAAAATCATCAGAAATATTTTCAAAATCTATTTCTAAAACCTCTTCAATCTCATAAATGTCAGTTGTCTCTGATATTACTTGATATTGATTTTTGAAGATATTAAGGTCAGTGTGATATTTTTTTCTTTTATCAATTTTTAAGGATAAAGCGGTTTTGGTTTTTTCAATTTCCAAATCTTTATTCGTGATTTTATCGACTATATCTTTTAGCTCTTTTTCGAGTACTCCTTTTTCTACTTTGTTGCTCTCAATTTTAGAACATAATTCTGGTTTTTTATCAATTCTTTTAATGAATGCAGAATTAGTTTTAAAAGACGCTTTTAATTTTTCGATTTTTTTCGCAACACCTTGTCTGTTTTGTATAATTTTTAGCTGTGAGTTCTTTTCGTTTAATTCCTTTTCTTTAGATAAAAGCTCGTCTTTAAGGTGTTTAATTGTAGGCAGTTCTGTTTCCATGGTAATGTCTGAAACATCTATTAAACCATCAAAAAACTGTAATGGATAATCAGTGTTAGTTATCTCTTTTTTAATTTTTGATTTATCAAGTTCGGCTACATCACGATTTAAGAAGGCGTATGCCTTTTTAATTATGGTTTCGTCTTTGGAGATATTTTGATAAAGTAAATTATCAAAACGAGTTATTGCATTTTTCTTTTTATCAATATCAATTTTTAGATTTTTGATAGTGTTTAAAATCTCTTTTTCAGTAAATTTACTACGTTCTAATTGGCTTAACTGCGATACTAATTCCGTTAGATTACTTTCCTCTTCTAATAGATTATTTTTTAATCCTTGATAGAGTAAGTTTTCAGCAACTGGCTCATAATCCTTTAGTTCATCTAATTCTTTCGATAGAATTGTGTTTTCTGTTTGAATAACTGTTAACTTATTTTCTTTTGTTATTTTTTGACCAATTAACTCGTCTCTTTCATTTTTTAGAGTTGTATCTATTTTTGTCTTTAAAGTTCTAATGGAAATAGAAAGTTCGCTGTTATCATCTATTTTATTAGATAAGTCTTGCTCAACTTTGTTGAATTTTTTAAAGAAAGTATTTTTTAGTTTTCCTAAAATAGATTCGTGACTTATAAAGTCGTCATTTAATAGTTTTAATTTCTCGAAATCAGATTTATTCGAGATTAAATGCTGAAGGTGTATCTTCTTTCTTTCAAATTCATCAATTTTCTCAAAGCTAGAACTTGAAAGTACATTTAACGGAAAATGTTGCTGTCCGTCAGCAACTAAAAGAGCGTTTTTAAAGGATTTTTCGTTTATATCACTTGTTCTAATTAAGTGTCGGTAAATATCTGTAAAACTATTTGAAAATGATTTTCTACCATTTCTTTTTACAGATTTTTTAAGCCAAACGACTGGGTTTTTATTTTTGTCAGAATTGTAAACTAAATTATATAATTCTTCATTAGTAAGTTTAACAGGAACGTCAGTAGGATTTTGAAGAGTAAGTTTTTGAAGAACATCACTCCATTTTCTTGCTTTAAATTTCCCGTTGTTTGATTCTAAGAAACAAGTTTCATCATATTCCCCTGTAATTTTATAATATTCAATAGTGTTTTCTGGTGTTGCCTTTACAAGAATAGAGTAGTAGCCATTTTTAATAATTTCGAAAATTATAAAACTGTGCAAACTTGTTCCATCAAAATAATGCTTCATTGAATCAGACAGTTTTCTGTCATCTTCAAATCTCATTTGGTCTTTGTCAGTTATATAAAGGAAGTTTAAAGCATTAATGAAAGAACTTTTTCCAACATTATTTTCAGCCGTAATTTGAATACTTGCACTTTCTCCAATATGAATACTTGCTTTTGCGTACAGTTCAGAGTTTATGATAGTAATTCTATTCAGCACGTTTTTTAGTTTAATCAGTGAAAGTAAAACACACTATTATTAATAAATATTAACGCTTTTTTTCTAATGTTAATTAAATTTACACAATTCCTATATCTCCGCATAAACCTTCCCTCCTGTCTCTTCCAAAGAAATACAGCCTTGATAAGGGCCAGGAATTTCATCATAAACGAGCATTTCTTTCGCTACTCTTTCTGATTTCACATAAGCGTGGACAATTAATGATTTCATTTGATTCGCAAAATCATAAATATCTTTTTTAGATTTACTTTTAGTAGCCAATAAATTACTAATAAAAGCAGATTGTTCTTCTTTTTTACCTTCATAGAAAGAAGTGTTATA
>CALAJP010000099.1 GCA_937922815.1 uncultured Saprospiraceae bacterium | reverse complement strand
ATATGGAGACTGAATAGTGGATTCTATGGCTTGTAGGTTAGAAAGAAGTGTTTCCGATTTAGTAGAAATGAGGCTTTTTTTGTGACCACCAACTGAATTTGTGTTGGTTTGGATTTTTAAAGTACCCGTTTGTAAACTCACTGAACAAGTAGTAGGATCACAATTGTCTAATACATAAATTGGTCTTTCTTTGTTATAATAAGTTTTGGTTAGTTTATCCTTGTGGGGACTTTTATCATCATTACCTAGACGATAGCCAGCAAATTTTCCTTTATTTTCACCACCACTATATAAAACTATTACAACAGTCAAAGGTGTGATTCACTTCTACTAACTTGGAGTTAAAAAACGCTCATTTTATTCAGCACAATTTAAATCCATTCTTTTTGATTGTAAGAGTTCCTTTCCCTCCAGCGTATAACTTGCTCTAAATAAATCTATTAATTTATTTTTATTTATTGTAGCTCTATAAGAAATTGCTGAATATCCACATTCTTCACCTAATATAAATTCGTCAACTCCATGTATCTTTCGACTATAATCAATACATTCCGTATCAAAGAAAAAAGAATAATAGACGTTTTTTTTATACTTTTTTTTATACAAATTTTGCAATTCTATTACTTTACTACAAACTATACTATCGGATTTTTCAAGAATATGTTTTATCAAAATAGAATCTTCTACTACTTCTGAAATATTTTTTAATAAGAAGTTTTCAGTATGATCTCGTGACTGTTTTCTTAGCCAATTAGTCGTTTCTTGTTTATTTGATTCATCTAAATGAAGAATCGTCTCAATTCTAAATGTAGTATCAATAAATTTATCATAAATAAAGGGTATTGAAAATTTTAGTATTAATAAAAATCCAACTATTTTGATGACTTTACTTTTCATAATTTTATCGTTTATTTTTATTTTCTACATTTATTTCAAAGGTATTTATTACTCGAAATGGTTTCCAGCTTCTTTGGTGTTGGAGTATCCAAAATGCCAATAAGCTTTGTTGGGGAATATCGGCTAATGCTAAATTTGCAAAATATCTAAGGTATGTACTTTGTGTTTTTTGCCAATCCCCTTCGTTTGCACCAAAATCATCCATTAACTGAACGATTAATGTAGCAGAATATGTACCATCTTTTTGTAAATCTAACGCTTTTACTAAGATTCTCAGCTCTTGTGTCCCTCCCATCATACTAAATAAGTCTAAATCATCAAAACTAAAACTCGGTGTATAAATGCCATATTGTTTTCTTATGTATTCATTTTTTTTGGGTACATCTTCAGGGATGCTTTTTGATAAAAAATTGTGATAATCAAGCCCTTTTTCTTTGATTGCATTATCAAATAAAATAGCTATGTTTTTAAAAATCGGTTTGGCTTTATTGTTATTAATTATTTTGTCGAGTACTTCGATTGGGAAATAGCAATCTTCAATATTATTTTCTTTAAATCTGTCAAAAATAAAAAGTGGATATTCTGAAAACCAAGGTACTGATTCTTTAGCTAAAATAGAAAATGTTTTTCTCATTTTTTCCAGTAAAAAATCATTACTAATAGAGTTTGGACAAATTGGATTTTCTTTTAATTGTTGCTTGATACCTTTCCGTTCTGATTCATAATATTCTTCTAATTGATTTGGATGATATAAAGAAGCATTTTTAGGACTTGGAATTGTGACCCAGTTCGATATTACATCCGAAAAATATTTTTGTCCATATTCCTCTTGTGGTGTTTTATTCATTCCATATTCAAAATCACTACCACTTTTGGTTGTTCCTAAACCATAAGTCCCCAAATAGCCATACTCTAAAGAAGAATTATTTAACATTTTGGCTTTTTTTGATTCTACTCCATTTATTGAATATGACGGTTCACGTTTTATTATTTCGTTATAAGTTTCCAAATTATACCATTTTTGGGGATATACTTTTTGGGGAGTTATGTTTTTGTCAATCGACCCCATATGCCAGACCCAAGTAATATAGATCGGTGTTGTTACACCATATCTTGAAATGAAACATTTTTTCCTTTCAACCTTATATCCCTCATATTGGTTTTTTATTTCGGGAATGGGTAGTATACAAGAATACAATTCTTCCTCTGTTAAATCTGAAACACTCAATCCATCTTCCACTTCATCATTCAAAAACTGCACCCCGGGATTATGCACCCTATCCCATTGTGGTTTGAGCAATGCTGTTTCGCCTCCATAGTCCATGAGGAGGTCAGTTTCACGAACGGTGGTATTATATTCCACGAAAGGATGTTCGAGGTTGAAAGCTCCATGTCCCAACTCATGAGCGATGGTACGATGTAGTTTTTCTGGACTTAGCCCCTCCGTGAAGATAAAACCCAGTCTTTTTCTAATAGGAAAATAACCTTCTGTTCTGGATGCATCGTTTTGGTCATTGGCTTTATCAACCAAAAACAGATAGAAAACATCAGCTTCCTTACCCTCCTTATCATAGAATAGGGAACGAATTTCTTTCATCTCTGCCGAGAAGTCCGTTTTATTTTCGGGAATATCCAAGCCATCATCTCCCAAAAACGCAGCCGCTTCAGGTAGCTCTACACCTTTGACCTCAAATTTCATAATAGCCTGTTGATAAATACGATCCAATGCTGTTTTAGCATCCGAGGCATTTACTGCTAGACCATTGACATGAATCAGGCGTACTTGTGTCACTGCCCTATGGTCATAGCCCACCAAAACAAAGCGACCCACCAAGAAGGATTTATCCTCCAAGTCTTCACCAGCATCTTCATTTTTGATATAGGCATTGATGATTTGTTCGGAACCTGCTTCAATACCCGATAGTGACAAACGTGCTGTTTTATCATCAATAATGGTGGCTTTGTATTCAAATGCTTTGCTTCTGAAAACAACGTCTTTCATGATAAAATCACCCTCGGTAATGGTGGCGATAATTTCATCACTACCATTATCGGCTATACTTTTGAAAGGCACCAGATAATCGGATGGCGAAAGGGTTTCGGTACTGCCAAAATTATGATTATCAAAGCCAAAATTCATAGATT
>CALAJP010000098.1 GCA_937922815.1 uncultured Saprospiraceae bacterium | reverse complement strand
CGTATTTTCATCAATTTCTGTCAAAAAACGAAGCCATAATACCATCATCCGCTTGTCTTGGATATTCTGGGCTTTGAATTTTTCTAATTCCACAAACACAAACTCCAAGCCTTCCAGTTTCAGCTCAGTATTTTCTTGATGCTGAATGCTATACTTATGAAAATAACTTTCTTCTTCGGGTTGGAAAATTTCGTTTATCAAACATAACGAATAAACTGGTTTCAATTCATCATATTTCCCTGATTTAGGTAATTGTTTGACGTAGTTTTTACAAGCATTGAACAAGACCCTACTTTTGAACGACTCTGTCCAAAGCATCTGCATTTCTATAATAAATTCTCGTCCTTTTTCGTCCTTACAACGAACATCGACAATCGTGTATTTGGAAAGTGGTGTTTCGGGAACTAAATTAGGGTCAATAAATTCTAAGGTATCTATTTTTCTATCTCCCTCAAACTCCAGCATCGCATTCAAAAACGATTTCGTAATATCTGGATGCTGTCCAAATACTTTCTTAAAAACTAAATCATTCTTTGGGTCAAGATATTTCATAGGTTTAAAGATACGATTTTTGGAAAAGAAAATGCTTCTTTTTCTTATCAATTCATTCCCAAATACTTTGTATCTTTGGAAAACAAGAAAAGCAAGAAATGATTCAGAAATATCCTATTTCCATACAAGATTTTGGTGAACTCCGTACGGGTGGCTACGTGTACGTGGACAAAACGATGTTTGCCCATAACTTGATTAACTATGGAAAATATTATTTTCTGTCTCGTCCTCGTAGGTTCGGGAAATCACTATTCCTTTCCACTCTTGCTTGTATTTTCGAGGGCAAAAAAGAACTCTTTGAGAATACCTTCATCTATGACAAATGGGATTGGGAGCAACGTTTTCCTATTATCCGCATTTCGTTTAGTCGTATCGACCACAACATAAAAGGCTTGGCACAAGCTATTCATGATGAATTGGATAGAATAGCCGAATCTCATAATATTTCTTTGCGTTCAACTACTTATGCGTCAAAGTTTGATGAACTCATCAGAGAACTTCATCAAAAATACAATCAAAAAGTAGTAGTCCTAATAGATGAATATGACAAACCGATTATTGACCACCTCAGTGATGAAGAAATCCCTATTGCGGTAGCCAATCAAAAGACTTTAAAAATATTCTATTCCATCCTCAAAGATGCCGACCCACATCTGAAATTGGTTTTTATAACGGGAGTATCAAAATTTACACAAGTCAGTATTTTTTCTGATTTGAATAATTTGTATGATTTGACGATTGAGCCTAACTTCGCAGGAATTTGTGGAATTACAAACGAGGAACTCAACCAATATTTCCCTAAAGAAATTGAAAAATTCGATGCCGATAAAATCAAAAAATGGTACGATGGCTACACTTGGGACTTAGAAACTTATGTATATAATCCTTATTCACTATTAAATTTCTTTAGAGTACAAAAATTTAGAAATTTTTGGTTTGAAACAGGAACGCCTACTTTTTTAATTGAAATGGCAAAAAGGGAAAAATTTTATAGGTTAGAAAATGTAAAAGCTACCGAAGAAGAATTAAAATCATTTGATGTTAATAACCTTAATAGCAAAAATATTTTATTTCAAACAGGATATTTAACTTTCAAATCCTATAATGAAAGAAGGGGAATTTATACATTATCTTACCCCAATCAAGAAGTAAAGCAATCTTATTTAGAAGCATTAGCCAATGCTTTTACGGACAATTCTAATAAATCTACAAAGATAGTTGCTGCTCAGATAGAAGATGCTCTGATTGAAAAAGATACCGAAAAATTAAAAGAAACCATTAACGCTCTTTTTGCCAGTGTTCCTTATGATTTGTGGAAAAAAGATAACGAACATTTCTATCACGCTATCTTGCATTTAACTTTCAAAATGATGGGCATTTATACACTTTCTGAAGTGCATTCTTCACGAGGTAGAATGGACGCTTTGGTTCAGTTAGATAATGCTATTTACGCTTTTGAATTCAAATTGGATAAAACAGCAGAAATTGCCATTCAACAAATCAAAAACAAAGGCTACCTCGAACCTTTCCGAAATGAAAACAAGCCTCTAATTGCAATAGGTGTCAATTTTTCTACTGAAATGAAGGCTGTGGAGAAGATTTTGGTAGAGGAAGTTTAAACATAAACACCTAAGCTTCCAATCCCCCTCTAATTCCTAACCCACCTCAACTGATAAGGTTCTAATTTGAAATAAGGACTATTTTCGAATAGCCTTTCTTCAGTAATCACATCTTCATAATAGTAATTAAAAAACTGGTGTATTTCCTTCAAATCATCTGAAGAAATCATTTGAATTCGATTCGATAAATTAGCAATAACCAAAATGGTTTTATGCTCACGAGTTCGAGTGTACGCCAAGATTTGTTCATTACCAATATTCCAAAATTGGATATTGTTATAATCTGCAAATTCTGGTAACTGTTTTCGCAAGCCAATCAAATACTGTAATTGACTAAACATTTTGTATTGATGAGTCCCTTTATTTTTGACAAAATCAAAGGTCTCTTCATTATAAAGTGGACGATGCATCCATCTATTGTCATGTTTTTGGTCCTCTTTATGCAAATAAGAATAATCATTCATCATCGCCTGTTCGTCCCCATAATACAACATCGGAAAACCACCCAACGACAAAACAATACCATGAAGCGTCACAAAATGTCGAATCGCTTGGTCAATGGCAGCCTCATCATTTTTAGCAATTGCTTTTTCTAAGCCAATCAATGAAGCACCTGCACCCGAAATTCTCGCATCTTTGGTTTTCGGATTATACATATATCTGGCACCACGAGCATTGGAATGCCCCTCCTCTCCTACCAAGTAGCGAATCAAATATTGTCGGTGCATAAATGGGTCAAAACCTGCTTTTCTGATATGTTCATCATCATAGCCCAAACCAATATCATCATGACACCGAACATAATTAAGCCAAGTTGTCCCCAATGGTTTTGAAGGCATAGAGGTCTGTGCTGCCAACATCAAACGGTTGTTTTGCGTAGCAACGGTATCCCAAAGCAACGCCATCGTCATTGCATTATAAGACAATTGACACTCTTTTCCTGTCTTATCTCCCGTTCCGTAATATTTCATAATTTCATGCGGAGCAACTATCGCTTCTGACAATAAAGCTACCCCAGGAGCAATGATATTCATACAAGCTCTCAACAACTGTAACAAAACATGAACTTCATCTAAGTTTTGAGAAGTTGTCCCCATCTTTTTCCACATAAACGCTGGAGCATCTACTCGAATAATGTCGGCTCCAAAATTGGATAAACGACAAATATTTTCTAACATAGCAATAAAAACGTGCGGATTTTTATAATTCAAATCCCATTGATAAGAATGAAAAGTAGTAAATACCCATTTCTGAGCATCTTCATCAAAGGTGAAATTGCCAGGGTGTGTTTCTGCGAATACTTCTAATAGATTTTGTTCAAATGCATCAGGAACCGTACGATCATCGTACATCAAAAAGAAATCTTGATAAAATTCGTCCCCTGCTTTGGCTTTCTTCACCCATTCGTGGTCGTCAGCCGTGTGGTTCATCACAAAATCAAGGAGTAAAAGTTGGTCTCTCTTTTTTAGCTCATTTCCGAGTTTTGTCAAATCACTATTTTTACCAAATAATGGGTCTACTTTCAAAAAATCAGCAACAGCATACCCACCGTCACTTTCTCCTTTTCTTCGCTTCATTATCGGCATCAAATGCACACAATTCACCCCCAAATCATCTAAATAGTCCAATTTATCAACCAAACCCACCAAATTTTCGGCAAATCTATCGACATACAACGCCATTCCTACATGTTGTTCAGACAATAACCAATTTTTATTAATCGAACGTTCTTCATCCAGTTTAACCAATTTTTTGGGTCTTTCACCAAATAATTTCTCAATGCAAGAAGTTAGTTTATGGAATGCTTCTTTGGCTTGTGGTCTATCTCCATATAGCTCATAAAACAATAGACTAATTTCTTTACTATAAATAGATTGTCTTTCGTGAAGTTGTTTCAAGGTGTTGGTAGCTTTCATCAGAAAATTAGTAATTTATATTACCAAAGATAAAACACAAACGTTTATTTCAAACAAAAATTTAAAATGATTTCTATTCAACCCAAACACTTTCCTTTCTATATTGCTCTTATCTGCCTTTTCATTATCTTAAAATGGGGTTACACTTATTTAGAAACTGACGATTTGATGTTTCTGCTCAGTCCAAGTACAAAGTTGGTCGAAGTGTTTTCTGGTGCTAAGTTTACCTACGTTCCAAACAAAGGTTTTTATAATGAACATTTGAATATCATCATTAATAAATCATGTTCGGGAGTTAACTTGGGGATTTTATGTTTTATAATGTTAGGTTTTCTATCCGTTCAACATTCTTATCATGGAAAAAATATTCTATTGAGTTGGGTAATAATGTTGATGGTTGCATATATTTTTACAATTTTCGTTAATAGTTCAAGAATCGTAATTTCGATTATCGTTCAACAGATAAATATTTCTTTTATTAAAAGTCCCATCATTCACGAATGTGTAGGAATTGCAACCAACCTAACGTTCTTGATTATCATATACGTCGTAACCGAAAAAGCACTAATTAAACTAAAACCAAATGCGAAACTTACTGAGTCCTAAATGGATTTTTTTAATCAATACATTGCCCATCTTTTGTTTATTTATTTTGTTTTGGGGCAAATATGAAATCGTAGAATCTTTGTTAGAAGAAGACTACAAAGAAATGTGGACGTATTTTAGTGTTTCACTTATCAGTTTGGCATTGTTGAATTTTGGTTTTGCTATTTATTTGATGGCTAACAAACGCAGTATTCCCGTTTTCTATGGAATATTATCATTAGTTTTTCACATTACGTACATTTATTTATATAGCTTCAACTTAAATCATATCATTCCATTCAACATCCCCCGCTGGATGCTCAATGAAAGTATTTTCATTTATGTTGGCACTTTTTTGATGCCCACCTTAGCCTATTCCTTACTTATTTTAGTGGCTCATTTTACGGTCAATAGCTATGCGAAAAAAGCTTGGGTCAGTTTATTGATAGCCATGAGTGTACCTATTACGGGTTATATATTTGTGTTGGTAATTGCTCCGTTTTGGCAAATAGTGGACCATGAATTCGAAATGCATGTTTTTGCGGTATTTATGATTTTGGGAACACTTTTGTTTCTATTTTTCTTGATTCAAGCCATCTACATTTTATTAAACAGAAATGTCGATACTTGGAAAAAGTATGAATTGGTTTGGAAAATTCCGATTACAATTATCTTTCCTTTGCTGGGTTTGATGCTAAATAATGGCTTATTTTTTAATGGTTTTAATGTCAATGAAGATGATGGCATTTTCGGTAGTTTTAATAGTCCTTGGTTCTATATTTTGGCAATTCTAAATGGTGTTTTTATTTGTTTGCCCAAACTAGAAAACCAAATTTATAGAGTGGTACTTTTTATTGGAAAAAGTATTTTCTTCGCTTATACCGTTTATTTTTTCTTGGTTTTTCTTCCTTTTCTGCCTATTTCGGTAATTGCTATTTTAGCCGCAGGTGGCGGTTTTCTTATGCTTACGCCTTTGATTTTATTTATTGTTCACATCAAAGAATTGAATGAAGATTGGAAATTCTTAAAACCTTTGTATCCTTCCAAATTAGTCGTTGCTGTGGGAATATTTAGTTTTCTGTTTATTCCATTTTACATTACGATTGAAAATTTACA
>CALAJP010000097.1 GCA_937922815.1 uncultured Saprospiraceae bacterium | reverse complement strand
ATCCTCTTTCAAAGCTATGGCATCAGGTGTAAATCTATTGTTTTGTTTTTTTTCTAATTGAACTTGTTCAAATAAAATTAATCCCCCGTTGTAAATTTTTTCATTGCTGAAATGTACTTCAGGGAACAATAATTGTTTATTTTTTTGAAAAATATCCTTACTAGCTAAATGTAAATTTGTTTCAAATGGTGAACTTGAATAGTTACAGCTCTTTATACTAGAATGTTGAAAATGCCATGATATTTTTTTTCCCTGTTTGGCATAAACTTCACTTTTACATGAAATACAAATACACTCACATCTTTTACCTCTCTTTACATCATTTATATAGACAATTTCGCCAAATTTGTTTTCAGCAAAAAGCATTTTTGAATCATACATAATTTTATTTGGCGTTTTATTATAAAATCATTTTGGACAATCTTCCCCCCGAAAATAAAGAAAAAAACTTATAGAACAAAAATACATTGTGTGATTTATTTATACAAAAAAGATATTTATTAGCCATATCGATTGTTTATATATATGAAATAAACATACTAAGCTAAAACCTCCCTTTTTGGGTAGCTAACTGCTAGTATCACCTTTGCAAGATGGTATTCTATATTTTTAGAAATCCTTTAGCTTCATAGTACCTAGCCCTAGAAATATCACCTTTTCAAGAAAAGGCACAGCCCTCATTCCCAAATACTTTGTATCTTTGAAAGACAAGAAAAGCAAAAATGATACAGAAATATCCTATTTCCATACAAGATTTTGAAAAACTACGTAGCGAGAACTTTGTGTACGTAGACAAAACCGAGTTTGCCTTTCAATTGGCGGATATAGGCGGTTCATATTTTCTGTCTCGTCCTCGTAGGTTTGGGAAATCACTATTTCTTTCCACCCTTGCCTGTATTTTCGAAGGCAAAAAAGAACTTTTTGAAAATACATTTATCTATGACAAATGGGATTGGGAACAGCGTTTTCCTATTATTCGTATTTCTTTTAGTAATATTGGGCATCAAGAATTAGGCTTAGAACAAGCCATCCGCAAAAGATTATTAAATATCTATTCAGAGCATGAATTAGAAGCAGTAAGTCATAGTATTTCTCAACTTTTCAAAGAACTAATTGCTTTACTCCACAAAAAATACAATCAAAAAGTAGCCGTACTCATTGACGAATACGACAAGCCCATCATAGACCACCTCAGCGATGAAGAAATCCCAATTGCCATAGCTAACCAAAAGACTTTAAAGATATTTTATTCCATCCTCAAAGATGCCGACCCACATTTGAAATTGGTTTTTATCACAGGCGTTTCTAAATTTACTCAAGTCAGTATTTTTTCGGATTTGAATAATTTGTTTGATATGACTTTAAGTAGTCGGTTTGGTGGAATTTGTGGAATTGCACAACAAGAATTACAAGATTATTTTCCAAAAGAATTGTCTGTTCACAATCCAGATGAAATCAAAAATTGGTATAACGGTTATACTTGGGATATGAAAACCTATGTGTATAATCCATTTTCATTGCTTAACTTTTTCGTTGAAGGTAAGTTTAAAAACTTTTGGTTCAGTACAGGCACGCCAACGTTTTTAATAGAAATGGCGAAAAGGGAAAAATTTTATAAGTTAGAAGACGTAAAAGCTGTCGAAGAAGAATTAAAGTCATTTGATGTTAATAACCTTAATAGCAAAAATATTTTGTTTCAAACAGGATATTTAACTTTCAAGTCCTATGATGAAAGAAGAGGAGTTTATACTTTATCATACCCAAACAAAGAAGTAAGACAATCCTATTTAGAAGCATTAGCGAATGCTTTTACTAGAAGTACTAATAAATCTACAAAAATAATTGCCTTACAAATAGAGGATGCATTGATTGAAAATAAGCCTGAAGAGCTCAAAAATATCATCAATTCTCTTTTTAAAAGCATTCCTTACGACCATTGGCAAAAAGAAAACGAGCATTTCTATCATGCCATTCTTCATTTGACATTCAAGATGATGGGGATTTATACTTTATCAGAAGTTCATTCTTCGGACGGGAGAATGGATGCTTTAGTTCAATTAGACAATGCCATTTATGCTTTTGAATTCAAATTGGATAAAACTGCCGAAATCGCTATCCAACAAATCAAAGACAAAGGCTACCTCGAACCTTTCCGAAATGAAGGCAAACCACTAATAGCTATTGGTGTTAATTTTTCTACAGAAATGAAGGCTGTGGAGAAAATTTTGGTGGAAGAGGTGTGATATTTAGTCCCAGTCTGTATAATTAGCTTATCACTATTCTATAAGTTTAATTCAAAAATCCAATCGCTATAAAAGGTAAAATCCAAAACAATTATCAGAAGAATTAAACATTTTTCACATAATTCTAATTATGTTTGCAGGAAACTCAAAAAACTACAATAGTTTCCATTGTGTTTTTTGTCATATAAAAATCAAAAAAGAAGTTAATTTTGGTAGATCGGATTCTTGAAACAACGATGTACTTGTTTATGGAACAAGGTATTCGTGTGGTATCGATGGATGATATTGCAAATAAATTAGGTGTTTCTAAAAAAACGTTATATGTTCATTTTTCCAGCAAAAAGGAATTAGTATCTAAATCTGTGGATTTCCATTTGGCTTTGGAGAAGAAAGATTTGGAGGAAATTTTATCTCAAAACTTAGACCCCATTGATGAAATTATTTCAATTGGGAAACATGGTATTAATAAAATAAGGGGTGTTTCGTATAATGCTCGCTATGATATGAAGAAATATTACGCAGAGGAGTTTGAGAAAATTTATGATTTTGAAACAAACTTCATGAATAATATTTTTAAAGAAAACCTAATGAGAGGAATCGAGAAAGGAGTGTATCGAAAAAACTTATGTGTCGATTTTATTTCAAGTATTTATCGGAACTCGATTACGAATCTAATTACAAATGAACAGTTTATTCTTAACAAAAGTGGCGTAGATAAAATATGTGCATTACACCTAGAATATCATTTGTACGGAATTATTCATCAAGATTTTATTCATCGTGTTAAAGAAATTAATCTCTAAAAATATGCGTCGATTGTCCTTAAATATATTGTTAATCCTTGTTGGTGGATGGGTTTCTGCTCAACAAACTTTCACTTTGGAAGAAGCCAAGTCTTTTGCATTGGACAATAGCCCGTTGCTGAAATATGCGGATATGGATATTGCCAATTCAGAAAGCACTATTAAAGAAACTCGAGCCATTGGTTTGCCCAAACTAAAAGCAGGTGTGGATTATCTATTTTATGCCCAAAAACCGAAAACTCCCTTTTCTTTTGGTGTTCAACAAGCACCGACGGTTGTTTTGGACGAAGCAGGAGACCGAAGATTGGTTAATTATGTAGTTACTTCCGACCCCGAATTGACCCAACCTGTTGCTGCAGAAGAACAATTAATTTCATTTGTACAAAGAAACTCGCTAGCGGCTAATGTTGAATTATCGACCTTGCTTTTTGATATGAGTTATGTTCATGCTTTGCGAGCGTCCAGAGTTTTTAGAGATTATTATCAAGCCAACAAATCTAAGACAGAACAAGATTTGAAAGCGGATGTGGAATCTGCTTTTATTGATGTTCTTTTTGTGGTAGAAAATAAAGAGGTAATTGAGGCGAATATTAAGAATATTAAACAAACGCTTTTCACAGCCGAAGAAAGTTATAAAGAAGGTTTTATTGAGAAATTAGATGTTGATAGGCTTCGATTGTCTTTAAAAAGATTGAATAACGAGAAACAGAACCTAAACAGAAATATTCAACAAGCAAAGCTATTTCTAAAGTATCAAATGGGTTTTCCATTAGAAAATGAAATTTCTTTAACAGGAAATCTGGTCGAGGTTGCAGAAGGTACTATTGTCAATAAAGTTGACGAAGAAATGGATTTTTCAACACGTGTCGAAAATGAAATTTTTTCGGTTAGCAATCAACTTAATCTGCTTAATATCAAAAATGTAGAAGCCTCTTATTATCCTTCGTTGATTGGGTTTGTTCAACACCAACAACAGTTACAAAGAGAGAAAATATTTAGGAATGATGAAGCGGGTTTTGTACCTGCCACTATTTTAGGTTTGAGTCTGAATGCCACTATTTTTGATGGTTGGAATAGAGATGCCAAGATGGAAAAAGCCATCATCATGAAAGAAAGAACGCTTGTTCAAGAAAGTGAATTTAAAAGAGGAGTGAAATTGCAGTTCGAAACAGCTAAAAGCTCTTTGATAGGTGCCATAGAATCGGCAATACTCGAAAAAGAAGCCTTGGATATGTCTTCTAATATTTTTGAAATTACAACTATAAAATACAAAGAAGGAGTGGGCTCGAGTCTCGAAGTTCAACAGGCAGAACGGGATTTGTATTCGTCTCAAGCCAGTTATTTACAGAAGTTGTATGAGGTTGTGAAAGGAGAATTTGAGATTAGAAAAACACAAGGTAAAATATAAAAGTTGCGTTTTTAACCTTTGGTAAAACAATAATATTGACATGAAAAATATATACTTATTTACGGCTTTACTATTCGTTTTTTTTGCTTGTGGAAGTAAAAATGAAATGGAATTATCGCTTGCCGAAAAAAAGGCATTGCTTGCAGAGAAAAAAAGTATGCTGAGTGATATTGAAAAAGAAATCAACAGTTTAGAAGCGGAAATCGAAAAAATAGAACCTAAGAAAAAGAAAAAAAGGTTGGTAGAAGTTAAAAGCCTCAAAAAACAAGATTTTGACCGATTTATCACAATTCAAGGAACAATAATGCCTGATGAAATGGCAATTGTAACACCCGAGTTGTCTGGTAGAATTACCAAAAGAACCGTGAAAGAAGGGCAGTTTGTCAAAGCAGGTCAACTAATAGCAACTATTGATATAGAACAAGTAGATAAACAAATTGCAGAAATTGAAACTCAGCTCACATTTGCTAAAGATGTTTATAATCGACAGAAAAGATTGTGGGATCAAAAAATAGGTTCTGAAATCCAATATTTACAAGCAAAAAATAATGTAGAATCTTTAGAGAAAACATTATCAACTATTGGTGTTCAGAAAGAAAAATCGAACGTTTATGCTCCAATTTCAGGTACGGTCTATCAAGTAAATCAACAAGTAGGAGAATTAGCAAGTCCAGGAATACCTATTGTTCAAATAATGAATACTCGTTCGGTTAAACTCGCTGCCGAAATACCAGACAAATATATTGGAAGTGTAAAAAAAGGCGACCAGTTGATGGTTAAATTTCCTGCCTTAGATAAAGAACAAAAAGCAAGAGTGAGCCTGTTGGGAACAATGATAAATCCTAATAATCGGACATTCAAAGCAGAATTGAGGTTGAATAACGCCAAAGGAAACTTGAAGCCAAACTTAAGTGCGGAAGTTTTGATTTCTGATTATTCGATTGAAGATGTAATTGTTTTAACTTTAGACATGGTTCAACAAGAAGTGGGAGGGAAAGAGTATGTGATGGTGGCTGGTGTAAACGATAAGAATGAAAAAATTGCTCGTAAGAAATATATCAAAACAGGTGAATCTTATGATGGTAAAATTGTAATAATGGAAGGACTTACCGAAACTGACCAGTTGATTACGCAAGGAGCTAGAAGTTTGACAGATAATGAATGGATAACATTTTAGAAGGTGAGGTGAGTAAATAATTTTTTTGATTTTAAAATATCGCCAAAATGGCTGAAAATAAAGAAAACAGGAACTTCGGTCTATCATCGTTTGCGGTGGATAATGCTACCAGTATATTATTGTTGACGGCAATGATTCTACTTTTTGGGCTAAAATCATATATTGATTTACCGAAGGAGTCTTTTCCCGAAATTCCATGGCCTAAAGTCTACATTAATACCCTCCACTTTGGGAATTCTCCTGCTGATATAGAAAGTTTAGTGACTCGCCATATCGAAAAAGAGCTATCTTCTATTTCGGGAATTAAAAACATCAAATCTAATTCTTTACAAGACTATTCTATTATTGAAGCTGAATTTAATGCCGATATTAAAATGTCGGATGCTGTGGTGAAAGTTAAAGATGCAGTAGATAAAGCAAAATCTGAGTTACCCAACGACTTAACACGAGAGCCTGAAGTATTGGAAATTAACATGTCCGAGATTCCAATTATGACGGTTAATGTTTCAGGAAATTATCCTAATGATGTTTTGAGAAAATACGCCGAATTTCTGGAAGACAAAATCAAGGATTTGAAAGAAATTTCAGATGTAGATATGAAAGGGGATTTGGAACGAGAAGTTTCTGTTAATGTAGATATTGGAGCAATGCAAGCCCGTAAAGTTTCTTATACTGATATCGAAAATGCGATTCGTTCGGAGAATTTAACCATGTCTGGTGGCGAAATGATACAAAATAACACCAGAAGGACTATTCGTGTGGTTGGTGAATTTGAAGAAGTAAGAGAAATGGAAAGTTTAATCATTAAATCCGAATTTGGTTCTCCTGTTTACCTTCGAGATGTAGCAAAAGTAGTTTATGGTTTTAAAGAACAAACAAGTATCGCTAGGGCGGATGGATTGCCTGTTATTTCGTTAGATGTTATAAAGAGAGCTGGAGAAAATTTATTAATTGCTTCTGATACTATCAAAGGTGTGGTGCGTGATGTTCAGGCCACCTATTTTCCTGAGGATGTTCAAGTTTCTATTTTTAATGATCAATCTATTCAGACTCGGAATATGGTTTCTAACTTAGAAAATAGCATTATTTCAGGGATTATTTTAGTGATACTAGTTCTCTTATTTTTCTTGGGATTGAGAAATGCTATGTTTGTAGGTTTAGCCATTCCATTGTCGATGTTATTGGGGATTATGATTCTCGGTTTATTGGGTTACACCATGAATATGGTTGTATTGTTTTCTTTGATTTTGGCACTTGGAATGTTGGTTGATAATGCAATTGTAATTGTTGAAAACATTTATCGATACCATTCCGAAGGATATTCATTGATGGAGTCTGCTAAGTTAGGTGCTAGCGAAGTAGCAATTGCCATTATTGCTTCAACAGCTACGACTTTGGCTGCTTTTTTACCTTTGGCTTTTTGGCCAGGATTGATGGGTAGTTTTATGAAATTTTTGCCGATTACACTGATTTGTGTTTTGACATCTTCTTTGTTTGTCGCCTTGGTTATTAATCCCGTTATTGCCAGTCGATTTATGAAAATTGAAGATGAGAATGCAGGAGAAAATTTCAGTAAAAGAAAATTGAAAAACTTCTTTATACTTCTTTTAATTCTTGCCATTATTGGTATATATGGGCAATTTTCAGATAAAGATTGGTTACGGAATTTGATGATAATTTCGATTGTTCTTTCAACCGTAAATTATTTTGTTTTCAACCCATTATCTAGCATGTTTCAAAGCAATTTTTTGCCCATTCTAGAAAATGCTTACAATAAATTTATTCGGTTTAGTTTAAAAGGAATTGTACCCTATATTTTTATGGTAGGAACTGTATTTTTATTGTTTTTCTCATTGGTCTTATTAGGAGGTAATATGCCTAAAATTGAATTTTTTCCTAAAGCAGATCCACTATATGTAAATGCATTTGTAGAGATGCCCATTGGTACGGATATTCAAAAGACCAATGAAGTAATGCTACAATTAGAAAAACAAGTTGCCAAAATTATCAAACCTTATGAAGGAATAGTTGGAGCATTTTTAGCACAAATTGGAGAAAACACTGCCGATCCAAATGCTGGTCCCAGTTTCGGTGCTTCACCACACCGTGCAAGGCTAACGATTTCGTTTGTTCCTTCGGAAGAAAGAGGAGAATTATCTTCCAAGCAAGCAATGGACGACATTCGTTCCCAATTGCAAGCAATTCCTGGAGTTAAGGTTGTAATAGACCAAAATGCAGATGGTCCACCACAGGAAAAACCTATTAATTTAGAATTAAAAGGAGAAGATATTAATTTATTAGCAGTGCTTTCAGATAATGTAATTGCACATATTAATCGAAAAGAAATTTCAGGTATCGAAGAGTTAAAAGCAGATATTGCCATCGGTAAGCCAGAAATGCTAGTAAAAATAGATAGAGAGGCGGCGAGAAGATATGGTTTGTCAACTTACGCCATTGCTGATGCATTGAGAACGTCTGTATTTGGAAAAGAAGTTTCAAAGTTCAAGGATGGGGAAGACGACTATGATATTGTCATTCGTTCTAATGAAAACTATAAAAACAATAAAGATGGTTTAATGAATCAACAAATTACTTTCAGAGACATGGCAACAGGGCAAATTATGCAAGTTCCGATTGCTACGGTGGCTTCTATCGAGTATGGTTCTACGTTCAATTCAATCAACCGTAAAGACCAAGAAAGAATGATAACTATTCAATCTAATGTTTTAAGTAACTTTAACCCAAACGAAGTGGTTGCAGAAGTGAAAACTTCGTTAGATGATTTTGATATGCCTGAAGGCGTAACCTATAAATTTACGGGTCAGCAAGAGCAAATGGCAGAAGAAATGGCATTCCTTACCGAGGCTTTTATTGTTGCTCTATTCGTTATTTTTATCATCCTTGTAGCACAATTTAATTCAATTGTTTCGCCATTTATTATTATTGTTAGTGTACTGTTTTCAACGATTGGGGTATTTTTAGGGTATGTTTTTTCAGGAATGAATATCGTTGTTATTATGACAGGAGTAGGGATTGTTTCGTTGGCAGGAATCGTGGTAAATAATGCGATTGTATTGATTGATTATACGAACCTTTTGGTGGAAAGAAAACGAAATTCGTTAGGAGTTGCTTCATCTACCAAAATGGAAATTTCTGATGTTAGAGATGCTATAATTAATGGAGGGGCTACGAGGTTGCGTCCTGTTTTATTGACAGCTATTACTACTATTTTAGGCTTAGTGCCATTGGCAATTGGGTTCAACTTCAATTTCTTCACCTTTGTTACTGATTTCGACCCTCAATTGTTTATTGGAGGTGATAATGCTGCCTTTTGGGGAACTATGGCATGGACGGTGGTTTATGGGTTGATATTTTCTACGTTTTTGACATTGGTTATCATACCTGTTATGTATTGGTTGTCGTATCTCGGCGTTCGAAGAATAAGTTTTTGGTTTGGGAAATAAACTAGAGCTTTTTTACCATTCGTTGTATTGCTCTTAGTTCGTTGTGCAAACCTTCGAATGGTAAATCGTATTGGCTGTGATAGGTAAAATCAAATTTTTCGTAAAAAGCGATGGCTCTGGGTTGAGAAACCATAGCTTCGAGCCAGCAATATTCAAAACGGTTATTTTTCATTTGTTCCAAAGCCCAAAGCATTAATTGTTTAGCGATTCCTTTGCCATGAACAGAGTGGTGTAGGTAAATTCTGTCTAATTTTGCGATGTTCAAAAATTCGTTTTCGGGAAATGTACTCGGCAATAATAGTTTAAAAATCCCAACGGTTTTTTTGTGATGACTTACTAGATAGAATTGACTATTTACGTCATCTAAATCCCTTTTCATTTGTTGGTTAGAATAAATTCGGTTGACATAACCTTTTCCTTTATCTTCCCACAAATAGGCATAGGCGGGTTGATAAATAGTTTTCATTAATGCTAAGATTTCGGGCTGTTGGTTTAATGTAATTTTAGTTATAGCCACCGTTTCGTTTATTCTCATCTAAATTGTTGTTATTTTTAAAGTATAAGGCACTTTTCTTGTTTATATAAAGTTATAATATTTCGTATTTGTACCTAAATCTCAGAGAAATGAAATTTTTATTTAGTCTGGTTCTATTAATGTTTAGCAGTGTTTTGACGATTGCACAAGATTCTAATCAACTAAATTGGTTCACTAATTTAGAAGAAAGCTTAGATTGGGCAAAGCAAAATGACTCTAAAGTTCTTATGGTTTTTGGAGGCTCGGATTGGTGCCGACCTTGTATCAAATTAAAAAAGAATGTATTAGAAAATGATATCTTCATAGAGAAAGTAGGAAATAAAATAGCCATTTTATATCTCGACTTTCCTGTTCGTAAAAAGAATAGATTAACGATTACTGAAAGAAAGTATAACGAATCACTTGCGGCTAAATATAATCCCAAAGGCTTATTTCCTAAAATCATTCTACTTGATGCCAATCAGGAAATTATACAATCACCTGTTTTTGAAGACCAGAGTCCAGAATCATTTTATAAATTATTAGCGAATGATATTTAAATCCTTTTTGCCCTTATTCTTTTTTTCATGTTCCGTTTTTTCTCAAGAACTGGTTTATAAAAAGGAAGTTCTATTGTTGATGGGGTCTAGGTTTGAATTTGTAGCATCTCATGTTGATAAAAATGTAGTTGACAGTGCTATTTTGAAAGGAATTGATGAAGTTCGTCGCTTAGAAAAAATGATTTCTAGTTGGGATACTTCTTCACAAACCAGCCAAGTAAACGAAATGGCTGGAATCCGCCCCGTCAAAGTTGATAAAGAATTATTTGAATTGGTTAGAAGAAGCCTAAAAATATCGAAACTGACCGATGGTGTTTTTGATATTAGTTATGCTTCTATGGATAAAATATGGAAATTTGATGGAAGTATGACTACTTTTCCCGATTCGAATTTAGTAGCCCAGTCTGTGTCTAAAATATCTTACGAAAACATTCTCTTGAACGAGAAAGACCAAACCATTTTTTTAAAAAACGAAGGAATGAAAATTGGGTTTGGAGCTATAGGCAAAGGGTTTGCAGCCAATAAAGCCAAAAATATAATGCAGCAACTAGGTATTCAGAATGGAATGGTCAATGCAGGAGGAGATTTGCTAGCATGGGGCACCAACCAAAATAATATCCCTTGGACAATTAAAATTGGAGACCCTGATAAAAAAGTAAGCCATATTGCTGAAATTTCTATTGATAACCAAGCTGTTGTTACGAGCGGTAATTATGAAAAATTTGTTATTTTTGATGATGTCAAATATAGTCATATTATACACCCAAAAACAGGGCTTCCTGTAAAGGGAATTAAATCAGTTACTATTTTTTGTCCAGATGCTGAACTTGCTGATGCACTAGCTACTTCCGTATTTATTATGGGAGTACAATCGGGTTTGGCGTTGATTGAGCAGCTTCACTTAATTGACGTTATAATTATTGATGATAATAATGAGTGGTATTCTTCGTCAGGAATTAATTTAAAACAATAGGATTATGATAAAAAAACATTACAGATTTGGTTGTGTTATGGTTTCAATTTTATGGCTTGCGAGTTGCTCTCCTGTAGCTCCTTATCAAAAAGCTTTTTTGAACCAATCCGAAATGGAACTTACTAGTCGTGCTATCGAATCCTTCGAAACCAATGTCGAAGCCTATCGAGAAGGTGCAAGTGGGGCTAATGGAGGAAAAGTAGGTGGAGGTTGTGGTTGTAATTAATTGGTTGGTTTAAAAAAGTAGGATAATGAAAGTAGTTTTATCTGTCGTAATGTCGTTGTTATTTTTTGTTTGTTTTTCTCAAGAAACTTCGGAATATAATTTAAAGAAGAATAAGAAAGGAGTTGATGCAGATTTAATATTCAACTATTATAGTCAAGATGGAAACAACTCCGCAGTAGAAGGTGGGATAGGAAGTCAGGCTTTAGATAATATAGGTGCTTTGACCGTCGTAAAAGTAAATTTGGATAGTGTCAAGTCTATAAAAGCTAGTTTTGGTGCTGATTTCTATTCATCTGCATCTACGGACCAAATAGATAATAATGTATCTTCGGCATCTAGTGAAGACTTGAGAGCATATGTTAATATTGGTTTTGAGCAAAAACTTTTAAAGAGTGGTCAAACATTAGATTTTTCATTAGGAGGCTCTTCCGAATACGATTACACTTCGGTAAATGGAGGAATTTCCTATGCTAAAGAAAGTAAGAATGGCAATTCTGAGTTTTCTGCCTCTGCTAAAGTGTTTATTGATAAATGGAGTTTGTATATACCTAGCAATGCTAGAGACGCTGATAGAATGGAGTTATTTAATAATTCTACCGCTAGAAATTCATATATTGTTTCGGCAGGCTTTTCACAAGTACTTAACCCCAAGACACAGTTCTCTCTAAATGCAGAATACGTACTTATGGACGGCTTATTGTCAACCCCTTTTCATAGGGTTTATTTTTCGAATGGAGTTGTAGGTTTAGAGCGGTTTCCTTCTCAAAGAACTAAAATTCCTATATCTTTAAGAGTCAATCGTTGGATAAATGATAAACTAATTTTAAGAAGTTTTTATCGATTTTATACTGATAATTTTGGTATCAATTCACATACACTTCAATTTGAATTACCCATTCGCTTCAATAAAGACTGGACGGTAATGCCTTTTTATCGTTATCATACACAAACAGAAAGCATTTATTTTGGAGAGTTTCAGACACAATCCGCTAATTTGTTATACAGAACAGCAGATTATGACCTTTCTTCATTTACTGCTCAAAAAGTCGGAATTTCATTGTTATTTTACCCGCTCAAACCACTTGTTCAGTTTTCAAAGAATGGACTAATGTTAGAATCTATACAGCTGAGAGGTGGTTATTATGGTATTGATTATGGGCTAGATGCTTATTTTGGAAGTATCAATTTCGCCTTTGGATGGAAATAAAAAAGAGGATTAATCCCAGTTGTTACCTGTTTGTTAATCCTCTTGTGAAACATAGGCTTCTGTAAAGAACTAATTAGCAAATGCTATGCTTGCAGGTGAATACTTCATTAGTTACTCGTTTATTTATTGAGGATATTTTTGATTCATTTTTCACTTACCAAACAATTTTGAATCTAGTATTTCAATAAATTAGGGCTGCATTAGTCTTAAGGTATAATGAGTTTGAGTGTTTCATTAGAATTATAATTTGTTTTAATGGCGGCAGTCTTATATTAAGACTACATATATTACACTAACATTTATTAGTGTAAATAATTTAAAAAAACTCAAAGCTCTATATACTTAATTTTGTCCTAAACAGAATAAAGTTTTTGAAGTCGTATTTTAGTATTCTAACTGGTTGGTGGAGATGATACTCTTATGAGAAAGTAATTTTTTCTACGCATTCAAATATACATAATTTATATTTAATTTGTTTCCTTATTTTCATACTTGATTTAATAACTGTCATTTTTACTACAATTTCATTGTTTGTAAGGGCGATTAAAAATCGATTGCTAATAGTAAGGGAGTCTTTTTCTACATTGAAAATGTATTTATTTTTTATCTCAAAAGTGAATTTTTGAATATTTTTCGGTTTAAAAACGATTATTTTAACTTTTCTTTAACTAGTTTTAGAACATTTCTAAAACGAATATAATTTTCAATTTATAGTCTTTCCTTTTCATTAATATTGGCGTATTTTTTTAATTGAAATTTCATTGGCTTTGGTTTTTTACCTAAAAATTTTACTAAAAATGAATAGCAGAACGCTCTAGTTTTTACTTGGAAGTTAAGTGCTTATTCCCCCACTTTTGTATTGTAATTATTTTTTAAATGTATATTATATATGTTATTAATTAATGCATAAAACGCTGATTGGTATTTATATATAGTATTTGTTAAACTTATTTAGGATGAAAAAAATAACATTTGCTTTATTTTTAATGATTTCTAGCTTTTTTATTTTTGCGAACACTACGGAAAATGTAGTTCTGGAACATTCAGCGGGTAGGAAGGTTAGTTTAGATTATATGAAAAGTGGATTTAATGCTAACGAAACAACCGTAAAAATTAGTGATAAATTTGGAGTTGTTTTATATAAAGAGAGTAAAAGTTCAGCATTACAGCTAAAGAAAGACTTCTTGATAGATAAAACTATAGGTGAGGTGTTTGTTGTTACTATTGAGAATGAATTGAAATCTATCTCGACAACATTTGAGATGAAAGGCGGTGCGGTTTCAATTGCTAAGGATTCTGAAGTTTTATACAAGCCAATGGTAAACTTAAAAGGGAACAAAGTTCTTTTAAGCTTAATGAACCCGACAAAGAAGAACGTAAAAGTCTCTCTATATGATATTGACGAAAAATTGATTGTTGACTTCTCGTCGACTACACAGACACTTAATAAATCAATAGATTTAGAAGCTTACCTTGGAGACGTTATTAATATTAGTGTGGCAGTAGGCGTGAAAACTTATTACCATTCTGTGGAATTGAAATAAAGACCTTAATACATACAAGTATCTGTTTAAAAAGTATCAATTCGGAAGAATTGATACTTTTTTTGTTAAAAACTGTTTTATGTATAGTTTTTTAAAAACTTTTTGTTTATTTTTGTTTGCGAATTAAACAATTATTTTCAAACAATATAAGGTTACAGCAATATGGCAAACGATAAAGCAGAAAAATTAAAAGCACTTAAATCAACTATTGATAGATTAGAAAAGTCTTATGGCAAGGGTGTCATAATGAAGCTAGGAGATAAAGAGGTCGTAGAGGCAGAAGTTATTTCTACAGGATCATTAGGTTTAGACCTTGCATTAGGAGTTAATGGATTTGCAAAAGGAAGAGTTGTTGAAATCTATGGACCAGAGTCATCAGGAAAAACAACTTTAGCAATCCATGCCATTGCTCAATGTCAGAAAAAGGGAGGGTTAGCTGCATTCATTGATGCAGAACACGCCTTCGATAGATATTATGCAGAGTGTCTCGGTGTTGATTGTGAAAACTTATTAATATCACAACCTGATAACGGAGAGCAAGCACTTGAAATTGCTGAAAACTTAATTCGTTCAGGTGCAATTGATATTATAGTTATAGATTCTGTAGCAGCTTTAGTTCCTCGTAGTGAAATTGAAGGAGAAATGGGAGATTCTAAAATGGGTTTGCAAGCACGTTTAATGTCTCAAGCACTAAGAAAATTGACAGGAACAATCGGTCGAACAGGAGCTTGCTGTATTTTTATCAATCAATTGCGTGAAAAAATCGGAGTTATGTTTGGTAATCCTGAAACAACAACCGGTGGAAATGCATTGAAGTTTTACGCATCTCAACGTTTAGATATTAGAAGAACAGGTTCTGCATTGAAGAATAAAGAAGGAGAAGTAGTAGGTAATCATGTAAAAGTAAAAGTCGTTAAAAATAAACTAGCAGCTCCTTTTCGTATTGCAGAGTTTGATATTATGTATGGTCAAGGAATATCTAAAACAGGTGAAATCATTGACTTAGGCGTACAGTTTGAAATCGTAGGAAAAAGTGGCTCTTGGTACAGTTATAACGATGCTAAAATAGCACAAGGTAGAGAAGGTGCCAAAAGCTTTTTGGCTGATAATCCTGAAGTAGCCGATGAAATTGAATTGAAAATAAAAGAAAAAGTTTTCGAAATGCAAGGCCGCCCAATGAAAAAAGAAGAAACTACAGTTGTAGAATAATATTAACAAGATTTTTTGGTAATAAAAATAGGCAGAAGACTTAACGTGTAAGAACATAGTTAAGTCTTTTGTGTTTTATACCTTATGCGATAATAAGCCCTGAAATATTTATATTTTCAATATAGGTTGATTAGTTACCAATAATATGATATATTTGTAATAAGGCGATTTATAGATTTAGAATACCTCAATAGTCATTTTATATCAAAATGAGTTAAAATTTTGGGTAAAAAAGTAACATTTTTTTGTATATTTAAAAAATGTGTTATATTCGTCTATTGTTTGTCTTTTTTGAGCTATTTATAGTTGTCACTAGAGATTTAAACCCTTCCCTTACCGAATACAATTAAACATTTAAAGAAATTTTCTTTCTTAAAATTATCCCTTTTACCGCAATTACAATTTAAAAACAATTAAAGTTCGAGCTGTTTTAATTAACAATTCGTAAGCTTCGATATAAAGAAAATTCATAAGCCCGATTTACAACGCTTTTATAACGAACAACATTTTTTAATTTTGCAAATTGATAATTTCATGAAAAAGATTTACCTAACTTTATTAGCCTTTGTGCTATGTTACAGTTTTTCATTTGGTCAAGATTTGGTATGTAATAATAGCATCTTGGTTTCAATTGATGGCTGTTCTGGCGAATTAACGGCTGATAACTTACTTGAGAATCCTGATGATTCTGCATCTTATGTAATTGAGCTATGGAACGAAAGTGAAACAACTCTTTATGGTTCTTCATCCGACGGCACACTAAATTTTGACAGTTTATCTACGAATGTATTTTCGTTAGTAGATAGAGATTTACTTTATAAGGTTGGATTAGGAAATAACTACTGTTGGGGGAATATTACTTTGGAGAATAAGGGTAACAACTTCGAAGTATCATGTACAAATGATACAATTGCTTGTACTGATCCTATCTTGGTAAATGAAGAGTTATTCTATAACTATAATTTACCAACTTACGATAATGATTGTTATGATATTGAAGAAGTAAAAGTAATTAACGTTACTTTCAAGGCAGGTGCATGTAGTGACTTATGGTCAAGTGGAGTATATGAAAGAGTAATTGAAGTAACAAATACTTTAGGACAGACAGCAACTTGTACGCAGTCTTTTTATATTGAGACACCTACATTTGAAATTTTTGATGAACCGGGCGACATCAAATTAGATTGTAGCGAAAGTGATAATTT
>CALAJP010000096.1 GCA_937922815.1 uncultured Saprospiraceae bacterium | reverse complement strand
AAATTTCAGGCTTGTTAAGGAAGTTTTCACGCTTTTGGCGTATGCTTTCGCCTATTTTCAAGGTTTCAGTATTGTGCTGTTTGTCAATAGGTGTTTTAGGTTTCTCAAAAATGTAAAGTCCTAAAAACTCTCTGCGTGAGGGTTCGCCCGTTTCGGGGTGTGGTATTGGTGGGTAAAAGTCAAGGTACAGGCTTTTACGCCCCTTGCTTATTTTCTTTCGTCTTAAACTTACTTTTGTTGCCATTGCCTTTTATGCTATTTGTGAAAAACGTGAAAAACGTGAAGCCTTAAAAAAAACTTTTTTTTACGTCAATATTTCATCAATAATCTGTTTAGGTACATAAGCGTACCAACCTTTCTTTGTTTTAGGTATGTTGTTTCTTTTGATTAACTGCTGTACGGTGCTTTCAGAAATCCCGTATTTGTCCTGTACCTCTGTTAAGGTGTAACAGTCTTTAATATCAAACGCCCCTACCTGTTTCCATTCGTTCAGGTCGTTTATTTGCTGTTCAGGTATTTTAGGCTTTCCAGTTTCCTTATTGCTCAATAGCCTGTTTAGTGCTGAACGCTTAATAAGGGTACGGCTTCCAACCTTTATTTTTTTCAGGTCGCCTTGTTCAATCAATCGGTAAACAGTACGCCTACTAATTCCAACCAACTGGCACACCTCATTGATACTTAAGAACTCTTTTGCTTTCAGTTGCTCAATAGGTTGGTTTTTTATTCGTGTGGTTTCAGTATTTGACTGCTTAACCTTTTCGGCTCGTTTACGGGCTTTGTATGATGCCTTACTGCATTTGTTTGAACAGTATTTAGTAACCGTTGTACGGGCTGTAAACTCCTTACTGCAATGCTGACAAATACGCTGTACTTTTATATTACTACTCATTTTGTGCTTGTGTGTGCCTTAATGTGTCATTACGTGCCTATGCGTGCCACAATTACCCTAAAAAAATGTTTTGAGGTACAAACAAGCCCTGTAAAACGTATTTAGGTACAACAAAGGTACAAATTTGTACCGAATAAACACAAAACATCACAAAGTAAATAGTATCTTCATTTTAAATAAAAGCCTTAAATAAAGGGATTAATGGTTGTTTTAGTATGTTTTCTGAATGTTTGTTTTGTAGTGGTTACTTTCCGATACAAAAATTAGAAAAGATATTATCCAACAAATCGTCAGTACTGATAATTCCAGATATTTCTCCCAGTGTATGCAAAGCTTGACGTATATCTATGGCGATTAAATCAGTTGGCATTTGATGTTCCAAACCTTGTAAAACCTGTAGTAAGCTCACTTTTGTTTTTTGTAATGCCTCATAATGACGATGATTGGAAATAAGAATATCATCTGCCATTTTTTGACTCGCCCAATCCGAAATTTTATGTTCAAGAACATCAATTTGTGATGTATCTTTAGCAGAGATAAAAATCATATTCTCTAAGGATTCAAAAACTGTTTTTTGTGCTGGACTGATTTTATCTAATTTATTAGCAATCAGGATAATTTCTTGGTTCGGAATTCTATATTTTTCAATATCCGACTGCACCTCCTCAACGGTAGAAGTACTGGCATCAAAAACAAAAAGTAATAAAGCAGCTCCTTTGATTTTTTCTATAGCTTTCTGAACTCCAATGGATTCCACCACATCGTCCGTTTGTCGGATTCCCGCAGTATCAATCAATCTAAATTCCATGCCTGCCAATATAAATACCTCTTCAACTGTATCACGGGTAGTTCCTGCAATATCCGAAACGATGGCTCTTTCTTCTTTCAAAAGGCTATTTAATAGCGTTGATTTTCCTGAATTCGGACGACCTGCAATTACGGTAGGAATACCTTTTTTTATGGCATTTCCCGTGTCGAAAGATTCTAATAATTTTGAAACAGTAGTGTTGGTTTCGTTGAGTAAATTGACCAGTTCAGTACGATCTGCAAATTCTACATCTTCTTCCGAAAAGTCTAATTCCAACTCCATCAAACTAGCAAAATTGATTAATCGTTCCCGTAAGGCTTGTATTTGTTTAGAAATATTACCTTTCAACTGTGCCATCGCCATTTGATGTGCTTTTTCGGACGTAGAAGCTATCAAGTCAGCTACGGCTTCGGCTTGAGCCAAATCCATTTGACCATTCAAAAAAGCCCGCATCGTAAACTCCCCTTTTTGTGCCAATTGAGCACCCCCTTCAATGAGGATTTTTATAATTTGATTGATAATAAACGAAGAACCATGACACGAAATTTCGGCAATATCTTCTTTTGTATAACTGGTCGGATTCCTAAAGATTGAAACAAGAACTTCATCAATAACAGTACCGTTGCTGTCCACAAAATTACCAAACAAGACAGAATGAGATTTAGCAGTTTCTAACCTTTTATTTTTAAAAAATTTCTTTAAAATCGTAAAAGTCTGAGAACCACTCATTCTAATAACAGCTATTGCACCCGAGCCGATGGGGGTAGCCTGTGCTACGATAGTTTTTGATAAATCGTGTTGCAAATTGGATTCATTTTGTATCACAAAGGCAGTTTTGAAAATGCGATTGATGATTATTGATGAAATAATATTCAAAAATGAGAAAATTCTGAATTACTTATCTAATAAAATTGATTTTTTTACTCGAAACATTTACGAAATATTAGCTTTTGGCGAACTACTTCTAATCGGATATGTTTATGTTTGTAGTTAATTTCGTAATTGTATAAGAAAAGGATATGACTATCGGCTCAATCTTCCCCGAAGAATTGTTAAAGACAAAAGACCAAACACTTCATAAAATTGCACTAAAAGTAAAGGAAAATAAACGAATTTCCTTTGACGAAGGTGTCTATTTGTTCGAAAATGCTACGCTCGGCTTTGTAGGAAGTTTGGCTAATTATATCCGTGAACAAAAGCACGGGAATAAGACCTATTTCAATAGAAACTTTCATTTAGAGCCTACTAATGTTTGTCTTTACACTTGTACTTTTTGTTCTTATTCTCGATTAATAAAAAAACGGGAAGAAGGTTGGGAATATAGCATGGAAGACATGATGGACATTATCAAAAAATATGATGATGAACCAGTTACAGAAGTGCATATTGTGGGCGGTGTACTTCCTCAATATGATTTTGAGTTTTATAAAAATTTGTTTTCAAATATCAAAAAACATAGACCTGACCTTCACGTCAAGGCTTTAACTCCTGTTGAATATCATTACATTTTCAAAAAAGCTAAAATATCCTATGCCGAAGGAATGGCAGCCATGAAAGAAGCAGGCTTGGAAAGTATGCCTGGAGGTGGAGCAGAAATTTTTCATCCAGAAATACGAGACCAAATAGCAGGCGGTAAATGTTCGGGTCAGGAATGGTTAGACATTCATGAAGAATGGCACAAGTTGGGCATGCGTTCCAATGCAACGATGCTTTATGGTCATATCGAAAATTATGGACATCGAATTGATCATTTAGAAAAATTAAGAAGTCTCCAAGATAAACATCAAGGTTTTCAAACTTTTATTCCACTGAAATTTAGAAACAAAGGCAATCAAATGTCTGATGTGAAAGAATCTACTGTGGTTGAAGATTTGAGAATGTATGCCATAAGTCGTATTTATTTAGATAATTTTGACCATATCAAAGCCTATTGGCCAATGATTGGGCGTGATACTGCTCAGATGTCGTTAGGTTTCGGAGTTGATGATATTGATGGAACTATTGACGATACTACGAAAATATATACTATGGCGGGTTCTGAAGAACAAAACCCCGCTTTGAGTACCAAAGAACTTTCGAAATTGATTAAAAATGTAAATCGTGAACCAATCGAAAGGGATACGCTTTATAATGTGATTCAAGATTATACAAATCATGTTTGGGAAGATGATGGGCAATATAAAGGTTACGTTTCGTTGCCTGTAAATAACTAAATCTCATAAAATTATGGCTAAAACAATTTATGTCATCCGACATGGGCAAACGGACTTTAATAAACAAGGCATTATTCAAGGTAGTGGAGTAGATTCAGACCTGAATGATACGGGAAGAGCTCAAGCACAAGCTTTTTTTGATTGTTATCAAGATGTTCCTTTTGAATTGATTGTTGTTTCTACATTAAAACGTACACACCAAACGGCACAACCTTTCATTAATAAAGGCATTCCAACTACGATTAATGCCAATTTTAACGAAATGAGTTGGGGAGAACACGAAGGTAAACCTACGAATCCCGAAATGTTGAAGATTTATAAAGCTATGATTGCAGCTTGGGAAAAAGATGATTTAACGGCTGCTCTACCTGGTGGCGAATCAGCTCAACAACTGGTAGACCGTATAGGAAAAGCCATTGATTATTTGAAATCGTGTGAAGAAAAAACCATTTTGGTTTGTATGCACGGTCGAAGTATGCGAGCACTAATGACAACTATATTAGGGGAACATCCTCGAAAAATGGAACAATATAACCATTCGAATACTGGATTGTTTTTGTTAGAAATGGATGATGATGGAAAGATTTCAATTCTGAAGCATAATAATACAGATCATTTAGAACCGATAGGAAGTTAAAACATAATTTTTTGAAAAAACTAAGAATAACAGGCATTAATTATCTGAATACCAAACCATTTTTGTGGGGATTGGTAACAGCTCCGCTATCCTTCAAGATTGATTTGCAGTTGGATATTCCGTCTGCTTGTGCTCAAAAACTAAAGAATGATGAAGCCGATATTGGATTAATTCCCGTTGCTGCTATAGACGATATTCCTAATGCTCATATTTTTTCGGATTTTTGTATTGGAACTAATGGAAAAGTAAGAACCGTTAGCTTACTTTCTAATTGTCCTGTCGAAGAAATTACGCATGTATATTTGGATTATCATTCAAGAACTTCTGTCGAACTGGTAAAAATACTTTTCAAGGATTTTTGGAAAAGAGAAGTTACTTTTGTGGCTGCGGAACCTGGTTTTGAGAATAAAATAGGAGGAACTGTCGGTGGTGTGATAATAGGCGATCGAGTTATTAAATATGAAGATCAGTTTTCTTTCAATTATGATTTAGGCGAATCTTGGTTAAAGTTAACAGGTCTGCCTTTTACTTTTGCGGTATGGGTTTCTAATAAAAAAATCCCAACTTCAATTATCAAAGAATTAAATCAAGCACTTTCAAGTGGTCTCGAAAAAATAGATGATTTACTAATTATTTTACCGAATTCTAACGGAAAACTAGATCTTAAATATTATTTCGAACACAATATATCGTACCATTTTGATAAGGCTAAAAAAGAAGCCCTAGAAAAATTCTTATCCATGATAAATATTCGTAAACCTCAATTCTTAATTTAAAATATGGAACTTCCTAAAACTACCGTTCACGTACCCGAAGGATTATCTGTTGCCACTTTAGCAGGAGGCTGTTTTTGGTGTCTTGAAGCTGTTTATGAAAAACTAATAGGCGTAGAAAAAGTTATTTCGGGATATGCAGGAGGACATCGCCCCAACCCTACTTATCAACAAATAGGTACGGGTGTAACGGGTCATGCTGAAGTCGTTCAAATTTTTTATAACGAAAAAGAAATCAGCTACGAAGAAATATTAACGGTGTTTTGGACTATTCACGACCCTACTACTCCGAACAGACAAGGAAATGACAAGGGACCTCAATACCGTTCTGCTATCTTTGTGCATAACGAATTACAAAAAGAAATTGCTACCCAGTCTATGAAAACGGTTGCTACTCAAATATGGGAAGCCCCAATAGTGACTGAATTAAATGAATTTTCTAATTTTTATACTGCCGAAGATTATCATCAAGGCTATTTTGAACGGGTAGGAAACCAAAACCCCTATTGTACGGTTGTCGTTTCGCCCAAAGTTCAAAAATTTAAAAAACTATTCAAAAATAAATTAAAACAACAAAACTAAGTCCACATATCATGTCAGAATCAATAAAACCATACGAAGAAAAAGGAAGTAAAAAGGTTCAAGTCGAAAATATGTTTGACAATATTGCTCCCTATTACGATTTGCTAAACCGTTTACTTTCCGTTGGAATAGATACTATTTGGAGAAAAAAAGCGATTCAAAAAATTGCTCCAGATAATCCCAAAGTCGTTCTTGATGTTGCAACAGGAACAGGCGATGTTGCCTTGGAGATTGAAAAACAGTGCAATGCTGACAGAATCGTAGGCTTAGATTTGTCAGAAGATATGCTCAACATCGGACGGCAAAAGATTGCAAAAAGGAATTTATCGGACAAAATCGAGATGATTAAAGGAGATTCTGAAAATTTACCTTTCGAAACGAATACTTTTGATGCTTTGACCGTATCATTTGGCGTTCGGAACTTTGAAAATTTGAAAAAAGGGTTAACTGAAATGCACCGTGTTTTAGCACCCAAAGGAAAATGTGTTGTTTTAGAATTTAGTAAACCCACAATATTCCCATTCAAACAAGCGTTCAATTTTTACTTTAAAAACATTCTGCCTTTCATCGGAAGAATCACTTCAAAAGACAAAGATGCATACTCATATTTGTATAAATCTGTCCAAGAATTTCCTGACGGCAAGAATTTTGTAAGTATCTTAGAAGATGTGGGATTCGTAAATTGCGAATTACAACCTTTAACTTTGGGCATATGCACAATTTATGTAGGAGAAAAACAATAATATTAACTTCTCTACTTATTATATTTTTTAGTGTCAATACGTGGGCACAGGCAGGTAATTATAATTATCGAGATTTTCAACGTAAACCGTATTATTTTGGAATTACATTAGGATATAACTCCTCTGATTACAAAATTTTTCGTTCTAAAGAATTTCAATCTGAGAGCAACGAAATTGATATTATTAAAGATATCAACGGACCAGGTTTCAACCTCGGAATTGTAACTAATTTAAAGGTTGGGGAATATTTTGATTTTCGTTTTCTGCCTACCCTATCGTTTGCAGAAAGAAATATTTCGTATATATCTAATTTTGTAGATGGGTTACCTGTTACCTCTGATCAAAAATTGGAGAGCGTTTATGTCGAACTACCCTTTCATGCTCGGTACAAATCCGCTCCATATAAGGATATGAGGCTTTTTGTTATTGCAGGCATCAAATATTCTTTTGATGTTGCGGGAGAATCTCGGAGACAAAGAGATTTGTCCTTGGTTAAATTAGCCAGTGCTGATTTTTCGGTAGAAGTGGGTGCAGGTGTCCAATTTTTCTTCCCTTTCTTTATTTTCTCTCCTGAATTTAAAATAAGTCAAGGTATTTCTAATATTCTCATTAGTGAACCGACAAAGGTTCAGGCGAGTGTTATTGAGAAAATATTAAACCGAACGTTCACTATTAGTTTACATTTTGAAGGGTAATAGTTACCTTGTCCCTATTGGAATCAAATATAAATCACTTGTTATAAAATACTTATCCTTATATTTAACCAAAGGAAAGCCTACTTCAGCAATATATTTAAAACAACAATAAAATAAATAGAGAATTGAAAAAAATTGTATTAAAGTCTTAATTAGGTCTTTAATCCCTATATAGATATGTGATAAAACTAAAAGAGCCATGTAAAAATACATAGCTCTTTTTAGTAAGCGGAGGAAGAGGGATTCGAACCCCCGGTACCCGTTAAGGTACGCTGGTTTTCAAGACCAGTGCATTAAACCAGCTCTGCCATTCCTCCTGAGAAGCAAATTAATGCTACTGTTTAATAACGGATGCAAAACTACATATATATTTTCAAAAAACAAACTTTTTTTCAAAAAAAAGTATTTTTTTCTTTTTTATGCTATTTCATACCGATTTGGTATAGAAATAGAGAAACAAATTAAGATAATTTATGGTATAAAAAGATATACAAATGATAAAATTTAAATATATAATATCATATATTTGTCCTTATGGCTAAATAGTCTTTTATTTAAATACAATTACAAATTTCTATCTAATCGGATAGAGATAATTAATAATCCCTAGATTGAATAAATGAAAACAGTTTATTACATTAGGCACGCCAAGTCGGATTGGAACATTGGAGGATCCAGTGATTTCAATAGAGATATTACTCAAGAGGGGGCCGAAGAAACCGAAAAATTAGCAAAATTATTCAAACTTAAGGGGTCTGAAATCAACGCTATATTAAGTTCTACTGCTAAAAGAGCACTAAGAACTTCTACTATATTTGCTAATGAATTGAATGTATCCGAAAAGAACCTTATTTTAAAAGACGATCTTTATTTAGCAGATGCAGAACAGTTAATAGAAGAAGTTTCTTTACTTTCAGATAAATATTCTACCGTTATTTTAGTGTCTCATAACCCTGGATTAACAGAGCTTGTAAATTCTTTTGATGGACCATACATTGATAATGTTCCCACTTCAGGTATTGTAAAAGTAGAATTTCAAGTTGCTCTTTGGGCTGAAGTAAGTATTCATAAAGGAGAAGTTACTGATTTAATGATTCCAAAAATGTATTCTTAATTGACTAATACAACGCTTTCTATAGTTTTAACGATATCATTTATTTTCCTTTTTTGTTCTTGCCAAAACGAAAATCAAAGAAATAATTCTTTACCCAATAAGAACACATTAATTCACCTTATATCTGAAATTCAGATTGCTCAAGCCGCTGTTCAACCTCTAAAAGGAGTAACAAAGGATAGTGTATATTCTATTTATATTAACCAAATTGCACAAAAAAATGGTATAGATGTAGATAAAATATCATCTATATTGGTTGAACTTGAAGATCAACCAGACTACATGAAAGAAATTTATTCCCAAGCTGCCAAATATTTAGACACCTTGGATACTTCTTATAAAATAAATCTCAAAAAATAATAGACATTATTATCCATATAAATCTATAACTAATGATGTCCCATATCTAAGCAGATAATAATCCACCTTTGTCAGGATTCAAACAGTGGTCAACCACCCCAATCAATTCTTCTTTTTCAAAAGGCTTACTTATATGTTCATCCATTCCGAACATCATCGCTTTTTCTTTTTTGGATAAGAATGAAGAAGCCGTTAATGCCACAATTGGCGTTTTTGATTTATTTTCATCTGGATAATTTCTAATAAAGTGAGTCGCTTTGAACCCATCAACTATTGGCATTTGAATATCCATAAGAATCAAATCAAAGTCTTGATCTTTAAAATAATCCAATGCTTCTTGACCATTATTAGCGGAAACGGTTTCGTAACCTTCTCCATTTAGCATTTTACTAACTACTAATTGATTGATTTTATTATCTTCTACAATTAATATCTTCTTTGCTCTTATTTTACCTCCCTCAAAATCAGGTGACTTCTCATTTTTTTCCCTTGTTTCATTCGCATTCTGACCTAGATTATCAGCCGAACTAGGGTGTATCACTTGCTTAGGCTTAGGTTTCGTTTCATTTCTATTGTCAATATGTACAGGAATTTCAATTACTATTTGGTATAAATTATTATTGATAATTGAATGCTCTAAAGTTCCTCCTAGCCTTTCTACCTCTCTATTAACAGTCCAAAAACTCATAGTTTTAGGTTCCAAGTTATTTATATTCATCTTTTCTTTAGGAAATATTGCATCAAGCATTCTAGGATTTAGGTGTCCTTCTACATTTAGTGTAATTGAAAGACTAGACGAATGACTTCCCTTTTTGTTTAATTTAAAAACAGTCTCAATTTGTCCTTCCGTAACCAAATTTTCTATATGATAAATAGAATTGTTCAAAATACTAATTAACATTTCCTTATCTGTCCCTATCCTTCCTATTCTAGAAAGAAAAGAAGTCTTGTGAGTAATTCCATTATTAGCCTTATTTTTGACTATCGTACTCTCAAGAGTAGTGTTTAAATCAAAAATTAATGTTTTAATTTCAATTTGGTTTTGAAAATAAATTTTGAAGTAATTTTTTAAACTATTTTTTTGACGTTCTAATTTATCAGAAGCAGATCTTTTATCATTCTGAATCATCTCTAAACAGTTCGTTATAAATGCCTTAAATTTTGCTTTTTCAGAACTTGTACCTGAATAATTTTGAACGACATCTTCTTTGTCATTCTGTTTTCTTAACTCTAATTCTATATTTAGCTTTTTAACTAATAAATTCTTCAACTTAAGCTCACTCCCTAACTTAGTGATAAATAAACTAAGCCCAATAACTCCGAGGACAAAGAAAACAATTCCTATCCAAAAATAATGATGAAGTTCGTGAGGGTTTATAATAGCTAATGCTTTTTCACACAAAGCACGTTCATGTTTATTAGTAATCGAGTAGATTTTATAAATATAAGACTCCATTATTTTAGAATTTGCCATTTTACTATTGGCTAACGCTTCTAAGTAATATTTATCTTTTTTATCGGACAGATCAGCTTTGACAACTAAATAAACTGCCTTAACTAAAGGGTCTTGCAACTCTTCCAGTGAAATATTATTCAATAACAAATTTGCTCTTTGATAATCTCTAACTAACCAAGCTTGTCGGCTAATTAAAATATCCTGAAGGTGCAACGGTAAATTATCTTTTTCTTTTAATATGTTTCTTATGTGTGAAAATGCTTGATCTGAATTATTAATTCGGTCATCAGATAAGGCTATATTAAGTGCTAAACGATGATTAAAGTCATTCGTTGTTTTTGCTAAATCTTGCAATTTATCCAAGTATTCAGACTCTTCGTTTGCGAAACATAATATAGTAAATAATACTAAAATTGGTGTGATGTAGATTTTTCTCATTTGCGGTTGTGTTAGTGTAGCTTATTAACATAATTGCAAATTATATGCCGTTAGGTACCATAAAAAAATCATCCTCCAGATTTTTAACCCAGAGGATGATTTGACACTATTTGAGAACACCCATTATTTTTATCTCATTTTCGTAATTAAGACGTTATTATTACCCAAAAAGGAACAAAAATTAGCATAAAAAAATTAAAAATTTTATAAAACACTAATATTCAATATGTTAAATACATATTTTTTACTATAATATGTAAGTGGTTTTTACAAAAAAAATTTGAATATTATTTTTTCAAAAAAAAATTAAAATAAATAGTATTAGAAAATTTTATCTTTGAGAGGTGCGTCATTTTTAATATTTTCCAAAATTTGGAATATGATTTCTAAAAACACAATCGATTTAATTTTCGAGACTGTAAAAATCGAAGATATCGTAAGCGATTATGTCAGTTTAAGAAAAAGAGGTTCGAACTTGATAGGTTTATGTCCATTTCATGGAGAAAAAACACCCTCTTTTGTGGTCTCACCGGCTAAAGATATTTACAAATGCTTCGGTTGTGGAGAAGCGGGCAATGCCGTTAACTTTGTAATGAACCATGACCAGCTTTCATACCCCGAGGCATTAAGACAGATTGCTCAAAAATATAATATTGAGATAGAAGAAACGGTTTCTTCGGCTGAAGAAAATGAGGAACGTGCAAAACAAGATGTAATGCACCAAATTTCTCAATTAGCCATGGAACACTTTCAGAACAACTTACTTAATACTGATTTAGGGAAAAGCATAGGAGCTAGTTATTTCAAAAGTAGAGGATTTAGCCAACATATTATCGATAAGTTTGGGTTGGGTTTTAGTCTAAATAGCGGCGAATTTTCAAAATTAGCAACCCAAAGCGGTTACAATAAAGAACAGTTAGATAATAGCGGATTAACCAAAAACGGACGTGACTTTTTTAGGAATAGAGTGATGTTCACCATTCATAACTTATCTGGCAAACCTATCGCATTCGCAGGTAGAATATTAGATAAAAATGCCAAAGCTCCTAAATATATTAACTCTCCCGAAACCGAAATTTATAATAAGAGCAAAACGCTTTACGGAATTTCGCTGGCAAGAAGAGCTATACATAAAAACGATTCCTGTATTTTAGTAGAAGGCTACACCGACGTTATATCCATGCACATTGCAGGTTTTGAGAACGTAGTGGCATCTTCTGGAACCTCGTTGACCGAAGGACAGATAAAAGTCATCAAAAGATTTACCAATAATATTACACTACTTTATGATGGAGACAAAGCAGGTATAAAAGCGGCCATTCGTGGAATGGATATGATTCTGGAGCAAGATATGAATGTCAAAATTGTATTATTGCCTGATAATGCCGACCCTGATTCTTTTGTTCAGCAACATGGTGTAGATAAAATGGCTGAACAGTTAAATGAAAAGGCTAAAGATATTGTACTTTTCAAAACTGATTTATTATTAGAAGAGTCGAAAAATGACCCTATCAAAAAGGCCGAAGTTACCAGAGAAATATTGAGTTCCATCGCCAAAGTACCTGATACCATAAAAAGAAGTTTCTACATAAAATCTTGTTCTGAAAAAATGGACATCAATGAGGAAACTTTAGTCTATGAAATCAATAAAATTATAGGTAAAAACTATAAAGAGAAACAAAAAAAGGAAAATAGAGCTAGTTACCAATCCAATAACGAAGTAAAAGAAGCTGTTTCTCAATCTAGCCCTCCTCCAAAAGCCAACACTCAAAGTACCCCTAACTCATCCATACAGGCGATTCAAGAAAAAGACATTGCCTCTCTTTTAATCTTGTTCGGTAACGAACCCACCCTTGAAGATGAGAATACAACCATATCGGAATACGTTCTTTCCGACTTGGAAGATATTATCGAAGAAATGGAACACCCTATCTATGGAGAAGTGATTAAAGATTATTATCAAAATGCGTTAAATGACAACACCATTAACTCTAAATATTTTTCTACTCACCCTAATGATAGCATTCGAAAATTTGCCATAGATATTCTTTCAGAAAATTACGAATTTTCGCCCAACTGGAGTAAACGATTTGGGATTGAATTAACTACCCAAAAAATGCCCGAATTAAACTATAATAAAGTGATGGAAAAATCGCTTCTGCATTTCAAATTGGCAAAAATAATTGAAATGATGATAAAAATAGATGGAGAACTTCAGACCTGCGAACCTAGTCAATGGGAAGAAAAAATAGTCATAAAAATGAAACTCAACACCATGAAATTAGAAATTGCTAAAAAACTAGGTACCGTTATTCGTTAAACCCTTATTCTCATAAATAATATGAAAAAACTACTCGCTGGTATCACTGCTCTATTACTTTTATTTTTGGTCTATAAAATAGGTCCAATTTATCCTCGCCCGAATATTAACGAAGCAGACCCATATTATACGGCATCTACTTTTGATATAAATACCATACAAGATGAAGTGGAGTTGAGTGAAGCAAAAGACAATATTAAACCGCATTGCAAATCATATATTCAATGGGCAGATTCTATTAACACACAGACCGAATATGCTTTAGTTTATATTCATGGTTTTGGAGCTTGCCCTTGGGAAGGTTCTCCTGTTTTTAATCAAGTTGCCGATAGTTTGCAAATGAATTTATATGCTCATCGGGTAAAAGAGCATGGTTTAATTACGGATAGTGCTTTTACAAATTTCAAATCTGTTCCCGTTTTAGAAGATATTGCAAACGCTTTTGCGATTGGAAAAACCTTAGGTAAAAAAGTTATTCTAATGAGTATGTCCACAGGCAGTACCTATTCATTATGGTTGGCTTCTCACCGTTCGCAAGAAATAGCAGGTCAACTCCTCTTTTCTCCAAATATCAGAGTTGCTGACCCAAAGGCAAATTTATTGGTTGGTCCTTGGGGGACAGCTTTAGCAAAACAAGTTTTAAAAGGAGAATACAGAACGTGGGAACCACCCGAAGAAGCAAAACCTTACTTTTATGCAAAACAACATATTTCGGGTTCTCAAGAATTGGTTGCCCTATTAGAAGAAACCATGCAGCCACAATTATTCAAAAAAGTAACGACGCCTACTTTTATGGGATATTATTATAAATCGGATAGCCTCAAAGATAATGTGATTGATATCGAAAAAGCACAATGGATGTTTGAACATTTAGGTACTCCTTCCAATCTGAAAAAATCTAAGGCTTACGCTTCGGCCGATGACCACAACATGCTCAACCCTGTTTTTAGTAAAAAATCGCCCGTAATTGTTAGAAATGATGCGATACAATTTATTCAAGAAGTTATTTTCAAGAATAAATAATTGAACTTTACATTTTTAAGACCGCAGGAGCACTGGGCCCTAAACAAAAAATAACGTCTAAAATAGATGGATTTTTTACCTTGCCCAATCTATCTTCGAAAAGTTGACCATAGGTAGGATGAGGGATTGACTCCAAAAAATCATGGTTTCGTAAATCCTTCGTTTCTACGGAAAATGTCTTTTGATATTCATTAGAAAATAAAGGCTTTTTTGATACGCCCAAAATATCTAATACCACATTTATTGTATTCAAATTAAAGTCCCATAAAGTCTTTGATTCATAAAAAATAGCATCCTTAATCTGGTTTTCGTAGTATGGAAAAAAGGGAGATTTTCCATAAGCTGTTTTTATTCCAGACCAATGCTTCTTACGCCAAGATTCTACTTCCGCAATTTGAACATCAGAAATTAGGGTTTGACCATTTTTTCCTTTTTGCAATGGAATACTTAATTGCTGCAATCCTTGCGAATCGACTATGTGGGTACGATTACGCAGCGTTCTTTTCTGATAATGCTCATGTTTTTCAAGTTTCCAATCTCCATCATGAGAAAGAACTTCAGTCCAAAAAGATATATTACCAAAATAAGGAATGTAAGTAATTATCATACCTCTGTTTTTCGAGTAAGCAAGGGTACTCTTTTCATTACAAATTGTAAAGTCCGTCCCGTTCTTGATTCTAAATAAACCATATTTCCTGCTTTCAATCGATTCACCAAATTAGATTCATAGTGTCTAATGGTTACCAACTCTAAACCATGCGTGATGGTAATATTAAATTCATTATTAATTGATTCTGCAAAATTCGCCAATCGGTCATCAATGTCATTTACACATACCGCAAAAGAAATCGCAGTATTTTGCATCATATTGACTTGTATTTTATAGTTCTTAATTTCTTGAAATAAGAAACTCAAGTGATGTTCAGCAACGAATGAGAAATCCTTTGTAGATATTTGAAGCAAAGCTTGCCCTTTCTCTATGGCTATCATTGGAGGGTAAGACTCTTCAGATTCGTTAAAAATCAAAGTTCCTTTTCCTTCAGGATTAATAAATGAGCGAACATTTAAAGGAATAGATTTATTTTGAAGTGGTTTGATCGTTTTAGGATGAATAACTTTTGCCCCATAATAAGTCATTTCAATAGCCTCCTTATAAGAAAGTCTTTCTAATAAACTGGCGTTATCAAATGCTCGAGGGTCCGCTGTTAAAACGCCAGGAACATCTTTCCAAATACTCATTCTTTCGGCATCTAAACAAAAAGAAAGAATAGCTGCGGTATAATCAGAACCTTCTCGCCCCAGTGTTGTCGTTTGGTTGTCAGAAGAACTCCCAATAAAACCTTGTGTTACAACAACTTTATTTTCAGCCAACAAAGGAGAAACGATTTGAGAAATAGATTGTTGAGTTTCGTCCCATTCTACCCATCCTTCTCTATAATTTTCGTCTGTTCTCACCAAACTTCTCGCATCAACCCATTGTGTATTAATTCCTATCGAATTAAAATATGCCGCTACTATTTGAGTAGAGACCAATTCTCCTATAGAAACCACTTGATCGTATAAATAATCGTAATTTTCTTTTTCAAAAGGCTCGTCTAACGCCCATTCAGCTTCTACAAAATGGTCATTGATTAAATCAAAAACTGGAGAATTATCCCCTAATAAATCTTTAATTACTTGATTACATTCTGTTTTTAAAAAGGCTAATTTTTCTAGCGCTTCTTCTTTGCTGTTTTTCATAGCAGCCATTACAGCTTCTAACCTATTCGTTGTTTTTCCCATAGCAGAAACTACAACTACTAAAGGTCCTTTGCTGTATGTTTTTACAATTGAAGCTACATTTTTTATGCCTTCTATATCTTTTACTGAAGCTCCTCCGAATTTAAAAACTTGAGTATTTTTTTTCATTTTTACTTATTTATATGTGCTATTCCAGACCTTTCCAGTTATTATTTTTCCAAAGAAAGTTTCTTTTTATTTTTCTTCTTCGATCTTGTTTTTGCTTAACTTCCTCTACTTTTTCTATTTTTTTGTATTTTTCTTTGTAGAAATCTATTAATTGAACCTGTTTTAATATGTTTGAATCAGGGTCAACATAAAAAAGAGCGGTATCCCTATTATCAGCAAACTTTCTACGATGATACTTAAATTTATTTAAGTACTTTTGAGTTCTACTATTCCATAACCCATCTTCCCTTTTTTCAATTTTATCTGCAACATACCTATTTAGATGATAATCAAATTCGAAATGCTTAACTGGTATTCTACGTACAAGCTCTGAATACACAAAATTCCAATCTTTTCCTATATAAGAATATAAAAAATTTTTAAGCAAGCAAATATTAATTCTATACCTCACTTTATGTTTATAAAAAGATTCTCGATACGGTAACTCAATAGCTCTTTTCTGGAGTTTTAATTTTCTAGCCATAAAATAGTTATCAGGAAAAGACACCCGAAAATAGCTAGTTTTAGAATATGAAGCCTTAGAAATAGACCATTTGCTACTAGAATTCCTTTTATTTTTATCACTCATAATTCTAGCTTAAATTAATTTTCAGCATTAACTTTATTCTTTCTTTCCAATGCTGCAGAAATAAAAGAAACGAATACTGGATGTGGATTTTCGACTGTACTTTTCAATTCAGGATGAAACTGTACTCCTATAAAAAATGGATGATTCTTTATTTCTACGATTTCGACTAAGCCTGTTTTGGGATTAATGCCACTGGCTTTCATACCTGCCTTTTCGAATTGTTCTAAATAGGCATTATTAAATTCGTAGCGATGACGGTGTCTTTCAGTGATTTTTGTTTTCTTATATACTTGCATGGCTAAAGATTTGCGTTTGATTTCGCAATCATAGCCTCCCAGTCTCATCGTACCACCCATTTCAGAAACAGCTTTCTGCTCTTCCATAATATTTATTACGGGGTTAGCACAATCTTCTTTATGTTCTAATGAAAAAGCATCTTCTAAGTTTAATACATTTCTGGCAAATTCAATAACGGCACATTGCATTCCCAAACAAATACCAAATAAAGGCAGTTCATTTTCACGAGCATATTTAATCGCTTTCAACTTCCCCTCTACTCCCCTAGTTCCAAAACCTGGTGCAATCAGCACCCCATGTAAGTCAGCTAGTTTTGCTGCGGTTTTTTCATCATCAATCAAACTTTCAGAATGAATAGAAACTACTTCTACTTTTACTTCATTCATTGCTCCTGCATGGATAAAAGATTCCAATATGGATTTGTAAGCATCTTGTAGTTCGACATATTTACCGATAAGACCGATTTTTACAGAATTTAAAGGATTCTTTAATTTCCATAAGAAAGATTTCCAAGCGGTAAGTTCGGGTTCTCTTTTGTCTGGTAGGCGAAGTTTATTTAAAACAACGGTATCTAATTTTTCTTTCAACATCAATAAAGGCACATCATAAATCGTAGATGCGTCTTGTGATTCAATAACAGAACCAATATTTACATTACAGAAAAGGGCTAATTTTCTCCGAATTTCCATCGAAATAGGATGCTCAGTTCTACAAACCAAAATATCTGGTTGGATTCCTGCATTCAATAATTCTTTTACCGAATGTTGAGTTGGTTTGGTTTTTAATTCTTTGGCAGCACTTAAATATGGTACCAAAGTCAAATGAATTACTAAACAGTTATCATCTCCTAATTCCCATTTTAATTGACGCAATGCCTCCAAATACGGTAAAGATTCAATATCTCCTACTGTTCCACCTAGTTCAGTAATTAGAATATCATACTTAGAGTTTTGTCCAAGCAATAACATTCTTCTTTTGATTTCGTCCGTAATATGAGGAACAATTTGAACGGTTTTACCCAAGAACTCTCCTGCCCTTTCTTTCTGAATGACTGTTTGGTAAATCTTCCCTGTAGTGACATTATTAGCTTGCGAAGTGGGAACATTCAAGAATCGTTCGTAATGACCTAAATCCAAATCGGTTTCAGCACCATCTTCAGTAACATAACATTCTCCGTGTTCATACGGATTTAATGTTCCAGGATCTACATTAATATAAGGATCGAATTTTTGAATAGTAGCTTTAAATCCTCTTGCTTGTAGCAATTTAGCTAATGAAGCAGATACAATTCCTTTTCCAAGTGAGGAAGTAACACCTCCCGTAACAAAAATATACTTAGTCATACAAAGATTATTATTTTAATACGGGGTACAAAGGTAATGCTTTGTTACTTTCCATACTTAGTTTTTTCATATTTTATTAAAAAAAATAAGCACCATGAGATTTCTCTCACGGTGCTTTTCATTATTCTGGTAAAATTAAATTATTTTAAATAATCTAATCAAAAATACTTTATTGGGTATTCACAAAAGTATCTTATTATTTGACGACAATTTGGTGAATTTGTTTTACCATTGGGTTATTTAATTGTAATAAATATACCCCTGTTGGTAACTGCGTTGCACTCAATTGAATCGTTTGCTTTCCTTTAGCAATATTAGCTTTTTCTTCATGAACCAACACCCCCGTTGCAGCGTAAACACTAAGAACGGTATTGTTCAACTGAATAGGTGAATTCGTCTCGATAAATATTTCTCCATTTGAAGGATTCGGGAAAATATTTGACTCAAAAGAATTATCTAACACATCCTTAATAGGCGTTGTATTTGACCTAATTTCTGCCTGAGCCGAAACCTGAACTGACGATACCTCTGTCTCTCCTTCTCCAAATCCTCCTCTTTCTCTTTTACAAACTAAGTTTAGGAATAGTAATTTTTTGCCGTCCCTTTTTGTGTTGAATACAGACTCTACGGTAATTAAATTTCCATCTTGGTGAATTTCCCAAGTTCCTACAAATTGACCATCTATGGCAAGACTTACATCCGATAAGAATACACTATCAATTGGTTTATTAGTGCTTATATTACAAAACTCGATTGATGTTCCTAATGTGTCTTGTGCTACAAAGTCTTCCGTCTTAGAAAGTCTAGTATCTCTTGGTGCCGTATTTATAGGTTTTGCATACACACATGTAGAATCAGAATACTCAGCTAACTGGTTATAATTAACCGCCTTAGGGTCTAAACATCCCCAAATCGTATCAACTTCTCCCTCATAATAGCAATCTCCTTCGACCGTAGCCGAGATGTCATAATTAATAGCAAAAGAATCCGTACATCCTACTATTGTATCGTAAACGTATTCATACAAACATGAATTATTGTCATGTGTTGCATTAGGATTATAGTTCAATGAATTAGGGTCAGTACAACCGTAAATTACCGCCTTGAAATATCGACAAGAACCATTTTCTTTATTGGCTCTTGGTTTGAAATTCGTTGCGTTCGGATCAGTACAACCATATATTATGTTTCTAAATTCGCAATTTCCTGACTCTCTTGTTGCAGAAGCATCATAATTTACGGCTGTAGAGTCTGTACATCCCCAAACTTTTCGTTCAAATTTACAAGAACCATTTTCAATATCAGCTTCTGGGTCATAATTTAAAGCCGATTTGAAAGTACATCCAAACTTAACTGCTTCATAAATACAAGTTCCATTATCAATAGTCGCTTCTGGGTTGTAATTAATAGAAGTAGCATCCATACATCCGTAAATTTCAGGAATATATGTTTCTACATACAAGGATACTAAAGAATCACAGCCATTCTGAGCACTAAATATATATTGATAGAACCCTTCTTCATAGATAACCTTATCTCCGAATATTATTGAGTCTCCTTTTTCAAAGGCAATAACATCGCGAGTTCGGTATGCATCGTGAACGGTTAGTTTTAATGTTACCACTGAATCGCAACCTGTTCTGGTAGAATATGATGCTCTATAAACGCCTTCTTTATTAATAAACTGGTTATTAAAATTATAAAAATCGCCTTCACAAATATCGACTTCTATCACTTCATTTTTACTCGGTAAAACTTCTAATGTTAAGGTTATCGTAGCTAAACAGTTATTATTAAGTTCTGACAACGTATCTACATAAACACCTCGTTCTGTTAGCTTTCTACCTGCAAATTCAAAAAATTCTCCTGCACAAATCGTTTTAGTAATCTCTGCGTTTCTTTCGTTTACGACTCTTACAAATAAGGTTACTAATGAATCGCAGCCATTTTTAGAAGGGAAAGTATTTGTATAAACGCCAGAATCTTTGATAACTTTCTCGCCCCAAATAATTGAATCGCCTTCACAAATTTGTTCAGAGACCTTAGTTTCTATTAATGGAACTACTTCTACTATCAATTTAACTTGAGTTGGACACAAGCTTGAATCCTTGGTGGTTTCAAAATCATAAACACCTGATTCGCCAATTCTTTTTCCTCCGTAGAATAAGAAAGACCCTTCACACAATTGAACTCTTTCTACTTCTACCTTTTCTCTTATCCCATGTAAAGATAGTTTTACTATCGAATCGCAACCTGTTTCGGTTTCGAATGTAAATACATAATCTCCTGGTCTGAAAATTTCTTTATCATTAATCTGATAAGCAGTTCCTATACAAAAAGTATCTACAATATTAGTAACCACCGTAGGAAACACGCTTAGGTTTAATACTATTTTGGTAGGGCAATTTCTGCCTTCTACCCAACGAGTATATGAACCTGATTCCGAAATTTTCTTCTTTCCAAAGGTATAAAAATCGCCTTCACAAATAGAAGCTTCAATAGTATCAACTTTAGTATCGACAACATTCAGTTTTAAGACAACCGAAGAATCGCAACCTCTTTCAGACTCAAACTCTCTGAAGTAAATTCCTTTTTCTGTAAAATCTTCTCCTTTCATAAAGTAAACTGCTCCTCTACAAATTGTTACTTCGAGCGTATCTACAAAAGAAGAAACTACTCTTAATTTCAATGAACAAATAGTAGCACAACTAGATGTCGTTTCTTCTAAAGTGTCGACATAAATTCCACTCTCTGTTATTTCTTGACCTCCAAATTTAAACGAATCGCCTTCACAGATAACTTTGGTTTTTTCTGTTACTCTTAATTCTTTAAATTCGATATATAAATAAACAATCGAATCGCAACCAGACTCGGTCTCAAAAACTTCTTTATACTCTCCTGTTTGGGTAATTACTTGGTTACCCAATTCATATACATCTCCTTCACATAGTGAAACCTGTATTTGCTCTATTATTTGAGGTACAAAACGAATGTATAGTAATTGATAATTTTGACATTCTTCGTTTCCTACTATCAATCTTTCATACTTTCCTGACTCTGTTATAACTTTATCGCCAAAAACGTATTCTTCCCCTTCACACAGTTGTACTTCTAAGGTGTCATTTCTATTGGGAATAACTTCTAAGAAAACTTTAGTTTCGATAGCACAACCAAATTCATTTACATCATCAAAAACGTAAACGCCTTCTGTTGTTAATACTTCGTTATTAAACACATAACTATCGCCTTCACAAATTACTTCTTTGATAATTTTATTTTCTCCTTCAGTAACTTTTAAATTCAATAAACATATAGTATCACAGCCTTCGGGGTTAAAGATTTTCACCTCGTAATCTCCTGATACAAAATAAGGTCTATTTTCTAACCATAAAGTATCACCTCTACAAATAGTTTCTGTTTTTGAAACTACAGGAAGTTCTTCTCTTTTCAGTTCTAACACTACATAAGCACAAATGGAGGTATCAAAATGTTCATAAACACCTGGGTTGGTTAATTCTCTATCGTAGAATACAAAAATATCACCTTCTCCACAAAGAGCAGCGACTTCAAATATTTCTGAAGTTGGAATAAATTTAATATTTAAAGTCTGAACATTAGGACAATCAGAAGTAGAGTCTAGGGTATCTGTATATGTTCCTGATTCTGTAATTCCTCTACCATTCCAGAAGTAAATAGTATCACATATTTCTATATTTATAGTTTCTGATTGATTG
>CALAJP010000095.1 GCA_937922815.1 uncultured Saprospiraceae bacterium | reverse complement strand
TTCAATCCACCCTTTGCGTTGCCCCTTAAAATGTGGTTCTAAGAACATTCAATTATTTTTATGATGATTGTTGTAATTATTTTGTTGTCGCAAGGTACGAAATTTCATAAAAACCAAATAACTAAAACAGACCGTAGTATTTACCATCATTTATTTCAAAAGCATGTTCCTGTTTGTTGTGAATTTGATTAGAAAAACTTCGCCTACGATAATGGAAACCACATACTAACTTTAGTTTTGTGATGATTAGCAAAAGCCCCCGCTTTTACAATTTCCTATTTTTTACTTAGACAATACAAAATTTAGAAATACGACCTAACTTCTATTTGCTACTCATCTATAAAATTTATATTTTGTTTGTTCATCAAGTAGTACAAAACGATGCATGACATAGAACCTTTTTATGGTTGGCGAGACCAATATATAGCCTCAGAAGATAAAGAATCAATATTTCATGGTTCAGTAAGTAGTGAATTTCAATATTCGAATACTGTTTATAATTACTACGTACACCCTCAATGGGACGAAATGGGTTCTCCCAATTTATATATCAAAGTCTTGTTTGTCGATTATGAAAAGGGCGTTGCGATTATTGAATTAATAGGAGAATGGAATGACTGTTTGGCTAATGACATTATGCTCCTGAAACGTAATATTATTGATGGGATGATTGACAAGCATATCAATAAGTTTGTACTGGTTTGCGAAAATGTGCTGAGTTTCCACTGCGATGACAATTCTTATTATGAAGAATGGGCAGAAGAGGTTCGTGAGTACGAAGGTTGGATTGTCATATTAGGTACTCTCCAACACGTCGAAGAAGAAATGCTTGACAATCAAATAGACCATTATATTCAGTTTGGCTCCGTTTATAATTCCATTCCTTGGCGTACTTACAAACCCCAATTTATAGCAGGTATTATTAATGACATTATTGCGAACAAACATCATTTTGAGTTGATGTGATTCCATAAATAATGACTCGATAAATTTTTCACGATTAAGAAAGACTTCTTTGCCCCATCATACCAAACTGTTTCAAGTGATGTTCGCAGTGCAAGGTATGAAACTGTAACCATTCGCTATAATTTAGTTCGCCTAACAAGGGGTGATTTATTTTCAGTTCTGGTGTAACACTATAGGTAATAAAGAAATTTACGACTGCTTTCTTCAAGGCTTCGATAGATTCTTCTAATGAGTTAAATTTTAAAGGTAACAGCTTACCTTGTGGAATATCCACCATAGGATGGTGTTTGGGAAATACAAAATAAGGGGCTAATATTTTACTTTTAGAAGCAACCTTTTGTTCAGCAGAGATTCTATTTCCTAAATCGTTTTTTTTAGTCGAAATAACCAATAACATTCCTAGATGTTCGACCATGTGTTGAGAAGACATGATTCCGAAATGCGGTTTATTGGTTGGTTTTAAGCGTTGAACATAAGAAATAAGGTCGTTTTTGAGCCAATCTGCTTTTGCTTTAAGATCCATTTGTTAGTTTTTGGTCAGTGATATAATATCCGCTTCATTTTGTATCAATAAATCATAAGCCAAGTATTGTTGATATCCTAATTTATCTTTTAATACATAAAAAGGCAAATTGGAAAATCCTGTTAATACTTTAAAATTCCTTAAATCATTGTGAAACACGTTTGTTCCTTGCGGACGATGTTTTTCTAACGCATTTTTCCAGATTTCTGGTGTTTTATCAATGTTAATATTTAATAAAACTATTCCATGTGCTTCTAATCGTTGGCGAGATTCTTTACTCATTTGAAAACCTTTAATACAAGGTTTGCACCACGAAGCCCAAAGGCTTATTAAAACAACTTTGTTGTGATAATTAGATAGGAAATCAACATTTCCATCTTTATTAATAAAGCTTAACTGTGGTACGATAGGACGACCAATAAGTTCGGTATCTTTGCCAAAATAACTTTCTAAATACGTAATATATCGTTTGGGTGCGTTTGAACGACGATATTCTTTCATTTTTCGTTGTGCCAATTCAGGAGCACTGGTATTTTTGTGAACGTCTAACATTATTTTGGCTTGTAAAAAGTATTTGTTTTTTTCGTTAAAATTGCGGTCAGCAAAACGGTAAAAACTCAAGCCTGCATCCTCCCCTACTGGGTTTTCGATATGTAGGTAATGAATAAAAGCTAATAGTAGGTTTTGGAAATTGGGGAAACCGACATAAGTAGAACGGTTCAAGTTAATGCTTCGCAACAAACTATATTGCGTCCATTTATCCGCCAATTGATGCCTATTTATAGATTCTTTATTGGCAATAAAATAGCTCAATTTTGAAATTTCGTACATCCAATCTATTTCATTGTTCAAATACATTCCAAAAGAAGCACTAATACCAGCATAGTTGTCTACAAAATGTTTATGAGCCGATTTATATTCGTCTAGTCTGGCAAAAAAAGTTCTTTCATCATAAGTATGAGCATCTTGAACAATCTGTTCAGGTAACAAAACCTGTAATCCACCTACTTCAAAAGTCCGTCTTGCCCCCTCAAAAACTGGAAATTGATAATTAAACTCATTCCAGCAATTATAGTTAGCCCCTAAAGTTGATTTATCATTAGCGTCGAAAGACAAATTCAACACAGATTCGTATTCTGAAATAAAATATTTCGTTTCTAAACCTCCATTCCTTATGGTCATAAATTGGTGAAACGGTACATCAAAAGTAACTCTAAATGCTCCGCTGGGCGTAATTTCGGCACGATGAGTAGCTTTTTCACCGCTGAGTTCATTCATTAAAACTTCAAATTCAATATTTGTCGATTGCGGATTTTGGATTTTGCCCGATACAATAACCTGTTCTGCAAATGATGTTATTGAAAAGCAAAAAAAGAAAAGTATGAATATGCGTGTCATGCAATATTTTTAAATTAAGTTAATGGATAAAATACAGTAAAGTGTACTCTTATTGGTGAATAAAAGATGCAATTCGTTGAACGACTTCAGTATTTTTTAACATTCTGAAATGCCCAAGATTTTCTGTTATTTGTAAATGAATATTGTTATGTTCCCCTGCCATTGCCGAGGCATCTTCGAAAGGAACTATCATATCTTTCACATCATGAACGATAAATGCTTCTTGAATATTGGTTTTCCTAAATAATTTGCTCAAGTTTAAATCTTCTAAACTATAGTTGTAGTTTTTTTGAATATAATCATCAAAACGATGGATACTCTGAGGCGGTAAATTGGCAAAATTTCGAGCAGTATCTATTATTTTATACGTACTCACAGGAATACCACAATAAACCACTTTCGGGATGCGAATCTTGGTTAAGGAACAAGCTAGTGTTGTAACGGCACAACCAAAAGAATGGCAAATAATCGCTTCCAAATTGTTCACTTTGTTAAAAACTTCGGCAACGACCTTCCCCGCTTCTAAAATATTCGTTCCCTTAGCTGAAGAATCGCCATGTGCGGGCAGATCAATAGCAACCACTTGATAGCCAGCCTCCAATAATGGAGGTACTAAGTTTCGCATGGCTGTACCTCTCGACTCCCAACCATGAACCATCAAAATAGACTTATCGGATTTGCCCCATTTATAATATTTTATTTTTTTATTTTCAATATTCCATTCTCCATTTTTTCGTAGTTGGCTCGCCACACTTTTTGCATTCTTATGTTTCGCCCTGCGAAACGGAATAGATGCCATTTTAAAGACTGCTAAAATAGTTAATTGAGGAAGCAGTTTATAAAAGATAGGAATAATACTTCTTATAAGTTTTATAAACCAAGGCTGGTTTTTATATACATCATAATCTTTTACGGGCATCGGTTTGCCAATAATGGGGTCAAGCATATAAGTGGATTGCATAAAGAAAAAATGTATATAGTTAATAAAATATTTGGTATAAAAATAGCTGAATTACTTCGCACTACAAATTCTAATTTAAATAATGTTTCAAAAACCATTTCTTCAATTTGCTTTTAAATCAAAATTTAATGCAACTTTATTATTTTTGTATGCACAAACAGGATTGATTTTCCTAAAAAATTAATCCGCTACCTAAGCGTAGGTTTATCTAATGTATCATTTTTAAAATAATTGAATTGAATAGTCAGTATTTTGATTTAATAAACCAAACCTTTGATTTTCCACAAGAAGGTTTTGACTTGAATGAACAAGGTTGGTTATATTTTAACCAAGTTCCTATAAAACACCTGATTCAAAAATACGGTACTCCATTACGTATTAGTTATGTTCCTCGTATTGGTATTCAGATAAAAAAGGCTAAAAATCTATTCGCTAGAGCTATTCGTTCAACGAATTATGCAGGAAAATATCATTATTGCTACTGTACAAAAAGTAATTATTTCAATTTTATCATTGAAGAAGCCTTGAAATTTGGGGTTAATTTAGAAACTTCATCTGCTTTTGATACTAATATTATTCTTAACCTACACCAACAAGGTAAACTTGACAAAAGTAAACTACTGATTCATAATGGCTTTAAACCCAAGAATTATATTCAAGGTATCGCCAATTTGATGAAAGAAGGTTTTAATAGTTTGCCTATTTGCGATAATATTGCTGAGTTAGACCACCTGAATGAAGCGATTGATGGAAGTTTTAATATTGGAATTCGTGTTGCTACGGAAGAAGAACCCAATTTTGAATTTTATACTTCTCGGTTAGGAATTAGAAATAAAGATGTTCTCGATTTTTATACCCAAAAAATCGAAAAAATGGAAAATGTAACCTTAAAAATGTTGCACTTTTTCGTTGATACAGGAATTAAAGATACCCTTTATTATTGGGGAGAATTTAAAAAGGCGGTAAAGCTTTATGCTCAGTTAAAAAAGGTTTGCCCTACCTTGACGGGACTTAATATTGGAGGAGGTTTGCCCATTCGTAACTCTTTAGGTTTTGATTATGATTATAAATATATGATAGGTCAAATAGTAAATATGATTAAAGAAGCTTGCGATGAAGAAGGGGTAGCAGAACCCGATATTTATACGGAGTTTGGAAAATACACGGTTGGCGAAAGTGGAGCTATTATTTACTCTGTGTTGGCTGAAAAGAAACAGAATGACAGAGAGCTTTGGTATATGCTTGATAATTCTTTGATGACTACTATTCCTGATGCTTGGGGCATCGCAGAACGATTTATACTTTTACCGATTAATAAATGGTATAACGATTATACAAAAGTTAATTTAGGAGGATTGACTTGTGATAATTCTGATTATTACAATTCTGAAATTCATGAAAATTCGGTTTACTTACCATCAATTGGGGATAAAAATGAGCCGCTTTATATTGGTTTTTTCCATACGGGTGCCTATCAAGATGCTTTAAGTGGCTACGGAGGAATAAAACACTGTTTAATCCCTTCTCCAAAACATATTGTGATTTCAAGAGATGAAGCAGGAAATTTAGTTGATAAACTGCACCATGAAGAACAAAAGGCTGATGCGATGTTGAAATTGTTGGGGTATTGATTATTAAATTGACATCATTCAAAAAAGTATATTTTTATTGATTAGCTTCTGGTAAACCATTAGTCTTCGATTCTAATTTTTAGTTTTCATCTTCTTGACTTCATTGCTTTTACTTTTTTAATTTCACCATTTTTTAAAAATCTTTGATATTCTTCTGTTTCCACCCCAAAAATTGCCACTCTACCATTATTGTCATTATGAACACCGAACCCATAAGTTTTGGTCAACGGAGAGGCTCGGAAACAGGGTTGTCCCTTTGAAAAAAATTGCTTGCGTGCTTCTTCGTATTCTGATTCAATCAAATCTTTTCTATTTGCAAACACTTCAAAAAAAATATCGTCTGAAGTGTATTTGTAAGGGTTCTTTACAATGATTTCATATTGCATTTCTGCAATAGTCTTCTTATTCTTAGAAGGTGGTTTTGTTCCTCTATTAACTTTTGTGTCTTCCGCCACTTCAATAAACGTGTCAAAATAGTTTGTCGAATGTGTTTTCATTTCGCTATTATTTATAGTTTTTTAAATAAACAGTAGTATAATGTATCGAAATACTAACATACAATAATATTATATATTATATTTTTTAAAGCTAAAAATTAATAATACTTTGTGCTTAGAATCAGAAAGATCAATAAATCAATGAAAAAATATACTTTTGTTTTTATCCTTTTATTATCTAATTTTATATTAATAAGTCAAAAATTAGGTACTTCTTTTCAATCCATTATTGATTCCATATACGCTACCGCCCCTGAATCTGTAGGCATTATGTTGCATGTTGAAGCTCCTGATTACGACATTTCCGAATCTTATGCTGTTGGGTATTCTAATAAAGAAACACAAACCGCATTAAAAGCAAATCAGCCTTTTTTGATTGCAAGTTCTATTAAGCCTTATGTTTCTACAACCATGCTTAGGCTTCAAGAAGAAGGAATACTAAACATAGAAGATGCCATTATTAATTATTTGACGCCCAAAACTCGTCAAATTTTCCAAAATGATGGATACAATTTAGAAGCCATTACAATTAAACATCTGTTATCGCACACCAGCGGAATTGAAGATTATGCTAACGCTGACTATATTTCATATATTGACAAAAACCCTACACATCGTTGGACAAGAAACGAGCAACTGGCTTTAGCTGTCAAAAAGGGAAAACCTTTGGGCAAACCTGGTGAAATATTCCGCTATGCAGATGCAAATTATCTTTTATGCACTGAAATAATGGAGCAAGTCGTCCAAAAACCATTTTATGAGACTATGAGAAAAATGCTCAAATGGGATAATCTCAACATAAAAAATACTTGGTTTCCTACTTTAGAAAACCAACCCAAAAACACAGAATCTCTAAGCCATCAATATTGGAGTCGTAAAAACTGGGACTCCTACGATATAGATGTTTCTTTCGACTTGTATGGTGGCGGTGGAATAGCATCTACCACAAAGGATATGGCGGTTTTTAGCAATGCACTATTCAATTACGAGATTATCGAAGATTCCCACATTCATGAATTGATTTATTCCCACTCGAAAATACACAAGATGGCGGATAAACCTTACTACCTTGGGCTTTCTCAAAATCAGTACAGTGGATATAATGCCTTTGGTCATGGAGGTTTTTGGGGAACTACCGTTCAGTATTTTCCCGCGTTTAATGCATCGGTTTCCATTTCTGTACAGAATAAAGACTATGGAAAATTGAGAGCAGAAATCCTTGAAAAGGTAGTCAAAAAGTTTAAAAAGTTCCGTAATCATAAAGAAACAAATCTCAAAATTCAAACCTATATTTCCAAGATTGACAAATTTAATGGATCTATTTTAGTCGCTCACAACGATACTATCGTTTCGTCCCTAAAGCGAGGTTACGCCAATCTACAACACCATGCCCCTATCACAAAGCTAACTCAATTCAATGTAGGAAGTGTAGCGAAACTATTTACAGCCGTTGGCATTTTGAAACTACATGACGAGGGTAAGTTAAATATTTACAATACCGTCGGTCAATATCTACCAGACTACCCAAATGAAAAAATTCGAGAATCTGTTTATATTCATCAATTACTTTCTCACACTTCGGGGGTTGCCAAAGTTCTAAGTACAGATATTCTGGAAAAAGCCAATAATAAATACCAATCATTAGATGATTATGTTTCACTCATTATTGACAAACCATTAGAATTTGAGCCTGGTAATAAATATATTTATTCTGGTGGTGGATACATATTATTGGGGCTAATTATAGAAGCTGTAGCTCACAAAAGTTATTATGAATTCATGCAAGAAGATGTATTTGGTGTTGCAGGAATGAACCAAACAGAAGATTTAAATATTGAAGAATTAAATAGATATTTTGCTGATGGTTATACTAGTTATTTAACGGACGAAACCAAGCTCAAAAAAAATGATTATTATCTCACTAAAACTACACCAGCCGATGTATATTATACAACGGCAGAGGATCTATTAAAATTTTCGTCAGCAATGACAAATGGGACATTACTAAAAACCAAAACTTGGGAAGACTTGATAACACCTAGAGTATGGGGCTATTTTACTCAATTAGGTCTAGGCATTGATATAGACCATCGCTACAATCAAAAATTAGTCGGCTATAGTGCTGGGACATATGGTCTTCGTGTTGAATTAGTAAATTTTTTGGGAGACAATTATACCTTCATTCTTTTATCCAATATTGACGATAATGGAGAGAAATATTCTTCTAAAATTATCAATGACCTAAAAAAGATGATCGCAGGAAAGAAACGATAACTGAATGTAGCCCCAAAATATCCTATTATTCATTTTTAAAATGTATATTCGATTAATTTTGTAGTAACTTTCAAAATAATTCGACATGAAATTTTTAATTCCTTTTTTCTGTTTTCTTTCTTTTTGGTCTTGTACAAGTGTAGAAAAAACTATAAAAAAGAGTCATTCTTTTTATGTCGGAACCTATACAAATGCCGATAGTAAAGGAATTTATAAATATACAATCAATGAGCAGGGGCATTTTCAAAAAATAGGTTTAGTAGCAGCCTCTAAAAACCCTTCGTTTTTAACCATTTCCAATGATAAAAAAACACTACTTGCCGTTAATGAAGAATTAGAAGGTAGTGTCGAATCTTTTTCTATAAAAAAAGATAGTTTGGTATTCATCAACAGAAGTTCCTCAGGAGGAGCACACCCTTGTTATGTTTCAATAAACAAAGATGGCTATGTGTTAACCGCCAATTATACGGGAGGGAATGTTGGGTTATTAAAAATCAGTCCAAAAGGAATGCTTTCTAAACTCTTAGATGTTCAACAACATTATGGTTCGGGAACTACCGAACGTCAAGAAGCACCACATGCCCACAGTGCTTGTTTTAGTCCTACTGAAAATGAAGTTATTTCCGTAGATTTAGGGACTAATCAATTGTGGTTTTCTTCGCTAGACACCACCAAAAATGAACTTGTATTAGCTACCGATTCTACTTTAAGCATGAAAACAGGAGCAGGTCCTAGACACCTTGCTTTCCACCCTATTCATCCGTGGATTTATGTTGTTAATGAATTAGATTGCAGCGTTTCGTTAGTAAATAAAAACGATAAAAATAGCTACAGTAGCTCATTTAGTATATCTACTCTGCCAAGCGATTTTACACAACCAAATACTTGTGCCGATATAAAAATTTCTAATGATGGAAAGTTCTTGTATGTTTCTAACCGAGGGCATAATTCCATAGCTATTTTTAAAATTAAAGACAATGGTATATTAGAAGCAATAGGTTATGAATCAACTCGAGGTGAAGTGCCACGTAATTTTACACTTTCTCCTGATAATAATTTCATTATTGTTGCTAATCAATCAACCAATAATTTAGTCTCTTTTCAAAGAGATTCGTTAACGGGTACCCTGAATTACATTAATCAAACCGAAGCCCCTACCCCAGTTTGTATATTATTTGAATAAACAATAACAATATCCAACCTTTCTACAAAAATGGTAGCCTTTAAATATAAGATGAGTGTTGTTAAAGTATAATAATATTGAAATACTTTGACACATTATTTTATTCTCATATAATAGACATTATTACAAATGAATATAGATGGATTAAAAATGTTCTTTTTACCTCGCTTTTCTTGATTAAAATAAAAATTTCTATTTTTTATCACATACAATCCAATTCGTAATAACGTCTAATAAAAGCGAAAATATCTTTAACCAAATATTCAAATACAATCAAAACTATGTACTTAAAATTTTACCTTTCCTTATTAATAGGAATACTTTTGGTAAATGGTAGCAATGCTCAAGAAAAATTCACCATTAGTGGCTATATCGAAGACGCTAGCTCTGGCGAAAAGCTATTAGGAGCAAACGTGATAGATCTCATTTCTTTAAATGGAAATAGTACGAATAATTATGGTTTCTATAGTATCACCCTACCCAAAGATTCCGTAACACTTACTTTTTCTTATATCGGGTATCAATCACAGACAAAGTCTATTTTTTTAGATAAAAATATAAATCTAAATATCAAATTGACTGACGAGAGTACATTAGACGAAATAGAAGTGGTGAGTAACCGTGCCGAAGCTATCGAAAAGGCGGTACAAATGAGTCAAGTAGACATTCCTGTAGAACAAATCAAAAAACTCCCTGCTTTATTAGGCGAAGTAGATGTGCTAAAAACACTGCAACTTTTGCCTGGTGTTCAATCGGGTGGAGAAGGACAAAATGGACTTTATGTACGAGGAGGAAGCCCTGACCAAAACTTAATTCTAATGGACGGAGTACCTGTCTATAACGTTAGTCATTTATTAGGAATTTTTTCGGTATTTAATGCCGATGCTATTAAAAATGTTACCCTTACCAAAGGTGGTTTCCCTGCTAGATACGGCGGTCGATTATCTTCTGTTTTAGAGATAAACCTAAAAGAAGGTAATACAAAAGAGTTTCATGGAGAAGGTTCAATAGGATTAATCTCTTCAAAAATCGCCTTTGAAGGACCTATCAAAAAAGACAAAACTTCGTTTATTGTTTCGGCACGTAGAACCTATGCCGATTTAGTTTTTGGGCCGATTGTTAGAAATGTGGCTAAAAAAGACGGTATTGATTTAAAAACAAAACTATATTTTTATGATATAAATGGAAAATTACAACATAAAATTAATGATAAGCATCGACTTTTTTTTAGTATATATTCGGGTGCGGACGTATTTTCAAATTCCATAAAAGACGGGCAAACCACTAACGATGTCGCTATCAATTGGGGTAATGTAATAAGTGCTTTGAGATGGAATTATGAAATCAACAATAAGCTCTTTTTAAATACTACCCTAACGTATAGCGATTATGAAATTGATTTTTTAGTAGGTTATGGCGATGAATCTGATGATAATTTTGAAAAATTTTCAGCAAAATACGTTTCTGGAATTGAAGATTGGGCAGCAAAATTTGATTTTGATTACATTCCTACGCCCAATCATTATATCAAATTTGGGGCAAATGCCACTCGACACCGTTATCGTCCAGGTGCATTACAGTTAAGACTAGACACCGAAGGTGATGATTTCAACCAAACCATTGGTGCGCAAGAGCTTACATCCGAAGAATATAGTATTTACTTAGAGGATGACATGAAGTTTGGCAATTTTAAAGCAAATTTAGGGGTTCACGCTTCTGGCTTTAGTATTGGAGATAAGTTTTATACTTCTGTTCAGCCACGTTTAGGAATGCGATATTTATTTCAAAATAATGTAGCCCTAAAAGGAGCATTCTCAACGATGACTCAATATATTAATTTATTGACGAGCGAAGCATTAAGTTTGCCTACCGATTTGTGGGTTCCAAGTACGGAACTCATTAAGCCTCAGACTTCTTGGCAAGCAGCATTAGGTCTCGCAAAAACGTTTAAAAAGACTTATGAAGTTTCTGCTGAAGTATTCTACAAAAAAATGGATAATGTCGTTTCATATAAAGAGGGAACTACATTCATCAATGGTTTTGGAGCCGATTGGCAAACCAAAATTACACAAGGAACTGGTGAAGCTTATGGATTAGAACTTTTCTTGCAGAAGAAAAAAGGAAATACTACAGGCTGGATTGGATATACATTGGCATGGAATACTCGGCAATTTCCTGATATTAATTCAGGTGAAAAATATCCTTTCAGATACGACAGAAGGCACGACCTGTCAGTCGTGGTTTCTCATAAAATAAATGAAAAAATTTCTTTATCAGGAGCGTGGGTTTATGGTACAGGAAACGCTATTTCCCTACCCGTAGCAAGGTATAGAAGTGATAATTTTGAAGAATTAGAGGTCTTAGGAGATAAAAATGCATTTCGAATGTCTGATTATCACCGTTTAGATTTGAGTATCGAATTTTCAAAAAAGAAAAAACGGTACGAAAGAAAATGGATTATTGGCGTCTATAATTCATATTGGAACAAGAACCCATATTATGCGACACTAGAAAATGGTACTAATTCCGAAGGTGAAGCCACTCGACAACTTCGCGAGATTAGTATCCTACCTTTAATTCCTTCTGTTTCTTATGCCTTTAAATTTTAAATTATGATAAATTTTAATAAATATTATTTCGTTCCACTCTTATTGTTTTTTATCTCTTGCGAAGACCAATTTAGTTCAATAAAAGAGATTGACCTTCCTCCTCACGAGCCTGTTTTAGCCGTTGTGTCTCATTTCGAATCCAAACCCATCTCTTTACCTATAAATAGTTATAACCACTTTGCACAAAAAGTTTTTGTGTCTAATAGCGTAGGAGCCTTAGAACAAGAACCCTCTGATTATATAAAAGATGCAACCGTTGAATTATACCATGAAAACAACTTAATTTCTTCGTTAACAAATTCAAATTTTGAGTTCAATTTTTCAGAGTCATTTTATTTCGATAGCACTATTACCGCATTAGACCCTGGTGAATATACTTTAAGAGTATCCGCTCCTGGTTTTACGAGCATTGAGGTTAGCCAAACATTACCCAATACTCCTGAAATTGGCGAGATTAGTTTCGAAAAAGAAAAGATTCCTATTGGGTTTGAAAGCCAATTGAATGATTTACTAGAAATAGAGATTATTGACCCTGTTGATGAAGAAAATTATTATTCATTTGATATCTACTATGAATTTTATAAACTAGACAGCTTTTACTATGATGCAGAAAAAGATAGTGTCTATTTTGGAGAGGCATACGATACTACTTATTACGAAATGAGATATTTTGAATCTAATGACCCTCTTTTCGAATTTGGAGATAGGTTTGATATGATAATCCCTGATGTTGGGTTTAATGGTGATAGTTACAAGGTTCGATTAGCATTAAGCCCACTTTCTGAAACTTCAGGTCGAAAATTATCCGCTATCCATATTTATACACACAACCTAAGCAAAGATGCCTATTTATTTGAAACATCTAAAGAAAGATATTTTTTAGCCATAGGCAATCCATTTGCAGAGCCTGTCATTATTCATTCGAATGTAGAAAATGGATTGGGGACTTTTTCTTTGGGTAATACAACCTACAAAAAAATTGAACTTTAAATAATTATTGTTTGAAAACAGAAAGCCTATGAAGTACTGCTTATTATCATAGGCTTTTCGTTTTTCATTATATCCCTTGTATTTTATATTGAGAGCGACTATTAAATTCTCTCTTCTCTACAAAACCCTTATCTTTACCCTATGCCCTCATAACACAAGGGCATTGATTAGTTTTGATTGAGCAATGAAGAAATTGCTTCGTCAAAAAGCCAATTTTGATATTTTGGAGGGTTTTCTTTCCGAATTATTGAAAGAAGATGTCCTTATTCGATCTATTCTTGCCCCGCATTCTTCTAAAAATGACGATAACGAAAAGTTTAATATTGTCGATATTTTGGTGGAAGATTCCAAAGGACAAGTTATTATCATCGAGTTGCAATATAATCGAGAAGTGGATTATTTTCATCGGATGCTTTTTGCCACTAGCAAGGCAAGTACCGACTATATGAAATCAGGCTACGAATACCAAAACATCAAAAAAGCCATTAATATCTCCTGCTTCATTAAGCTCTGTATCTACAATATCTTTTCTGTTAAGGCATACAAAACATTAATAAATTGTCGTTTTAGACTCTTTAAAACACCAAATATGAAAACTTCGTACTACTCCTTTGCATTAATCATTTCAATTTTCTTTGCCTGTAGTGAAGACCATTTTGTTACCATTCAAGATATAGAACTTCCCGAACATGAGCCCGTATTAGGTATTACAGCTCATTTAGATACGCCAATAAATGGAATGTTTCCAACATTTCATATCAATGTAGCTGGAAGTATTGGAATTATTGAATCGGAAGAATCTAAATATCTTGACAACATGGAGGTTCATCTGTTCAATAGCAATGGATCTTCTTTGGGTTTAGATAAAATTCAGTCTAATTTATATTACATACCTTTATCTAACAACAATTATCATTTTCCGTTAACTCCCTTTGAAGAATATACCTTAAAAGTCTCTCACCCTGAATATCCATCTATTCAAGCCACTCAAAAAATGCCTCCTAAACCAGAGATACAAAATGCCTCGTTTAAAGAAAAAGAAGTGCCTATCGTTTTTGGGAAAGAAAACTATGATTTAATACGTTTTGACATTCGAGACAAGGCAAATGAAACGAATTATTATGGTTTTAAAATAACATATTTCTTAGGAAATAATAACACCACAAATTCATACTCTAGTGAAGTATTTTACGAAACATTGAGCCCTCTTTTTGAACAAGGATATCGCTTTCCGTTATTACTATCTGATGAACATTTCAATGGTGATATACAAACGGTTAACCTTATAGTTTCGCCCGACTATTCTCGCGACGAATATAATAATGTTGAGGAAACGCTCATACATGTAGAACTTGAAGTTTTTAATCTTACAGAAGACTATTTTCGGTACGAAACCTCTTTACAAAGACGATATCAAAACGAAGGTAACCCGTTTGCTGAACCCAATCCCATTCATTCTAATATTGAAGGAGGTTTTGGTATTTTCACACTATTCAATGGCGTAAAGCAGAGAATTAAATAGATTTTATCTAAAAAACTTCAACCCGACGACTAATAAACCAAAAGATTCACAATCTTCTTTAGTATGTTTTTTGTGATGGGCACCATGAGCTCTCAAAATCGCCTTCGAGTATTTATTATCCAATTGTTTGAACCACTTAAATCGTTGATGGATATAAACATCGTGAATCAGAAAATAAATTGCTCCATAAATCGAAATTCCTATCCCGACATAAAATAAAAACCAAAAGTCAGGATAAACCGAGCCGAATATATAACAGAACATACTAGGGATGGCAAACACAAGAAAAAATAAATCATTTTTTTCAAAAAAACCTACCTTCTCAAACTTAGGTAAATGGTGATCTGAATGCCAAGACCATAGCCATCCGTGCATAACATATTTATGGGCAAACCATGCCACAAATTCCATTACTAATACCGTGCAAACAATAGTTAAAAAAGCCAACATATTCGTATAAATTATAAAGCACTAACAGTAGAATGCGAAGAATGTTGGAGATAATTTAGTTAAAATATGATCTGATTATATAAATAGATTCAATACACTAAAAAACAGGAGTTGCAATACGAATACAAGCATCGCAATATAATTTTTTTGTTTGGGAGAAAACATAAAATAGCTAATGGCGATTATATAACCAATCATCAACCAACCTATGTAGTTTTCTAATGGAATATCTCCGCCAACCCAATTCCACATCCCCGTTTTTATCGCAACGGGTTCTATCCACCAATCCAAAAAAAGCATTAATAAACTGGCTAAAAATGCTTTTAAAACAACGGGAATATTCTTAATCTCAAAAACATCAATAATAGCACAAGCACCATACGCAACCAAAATCCAGTTAACTCCGATAAGTAATGGTGTTCCAAATAACTTCCAACCCAAAACATTTCCATAAATATATTCTCCAAAAATATAACCCGTGTTTACACCAATCAACTCCGCTAAAAAACCTATACTAAACGCAATGATAAAAAAAGTCCATTGCCCACGATGAAACATGAACAAAGCAAATAAACTTATCAATAGTTGTAGTGGCGTTAAGGCTATAAAAAAAGATTGGAAAGGAGATAGAAAACCAACAATTCCTACCAAATACAATACTATCAACACAATGGCTGCATAATATGCTAAAGATGAAAATTTATCAAAAAATAGTTTATACTTAGCCATCCGAGATAATTTTATCAACAATTTTGGCAGAAAGCAATGCCAACGGAATACCGCCCCCAGGATGAACACTCCCTCCACAAAAAAATAGTTTTTTTATATTTTGACTAAAATTCGGATGCCTCATAAACGCAGAAAGAGGCGAATTAGAACTGGTTCCGTACAAAGCTCCTTTATGGGAAAAAGTAGTCTTTTCTATATCGGGTGGAGTTAATATTCTTTCGCAAACGATGTTTTCTTCAATTTTGGTATTAAGATTTTTATTGATTTTATTGATTACATTTTTTCTTAATTTAGTAACTATTTCATCCCAATTTTGGTTATTATCGGCAGGAGCATTAATCATCACGAACCAATTTTCCATTCCTTGGGGTGCATCTGTTTTCGTTATTTTGGAAGTAATATTAATATAAAGTGTGGGGTCGTCAGTGATTTTGCCTAAACTGAGGCATTTAAATTCTAAAGGATAGTTATTACTAAATAGAATATTATGTAAATCTAATTCATCGAAACTTTTAGCAATGCCCCAATAAAAGATTATAGCAGAAGTAGATTTTTCTTGATTAAGAATTCGTTTGGGTTGTTTTTGGTTTTTTAATAATCGAGGGTAGGCAAGATTCACATCCATATTACAAACCACATAATCGGATGCGATTTTTTTTCCTGACACTACGACTCCTTTAGCCTCTTTTCCTTCTACCAAAATAGAATCTACGCTATGTTGAAAGTTAAATTGAACGCCCAGTTTTTTCGCCGTCAAATACAAAGATTCTGCGATTGAAAAGATTCCTTTTGTAGGATAAAAAGTACCTACATTATGTTCGAAATGGGGAATCATATTCAATATCCCAGGTGCTTGATAGGGGTCCGAACCGTTATAAGTTGCAAAACGCCCCAAGAATTGGAGTAATTTAGGGTTAGAACATAATTGTTGATTGGCAGAATTCATGGTGGAGAAAATATCCAACCTTGGCAATTGCATTAAAGCTTTTAATACATCTACATTAAACCATGTTTTCCATTTGTGTAAAGAGTTTTCAAGGAAAATACTACCGCTCAAATCATATTTTATTTTACAGTCTTTTAATACTTTTAGAATAGTCCCTCTCGGAATACCTAAAGCTAGGTGAGCATTTTCATCAAATTTATCAGTATTGCTACTGGCTGAAAGTGTAGTACCATCATTCCAGAAATAATGACAAACCGTATCCAATTTTATTTTATCAAAAAGCACTGGGTCTTCTGCAAAAGCTAACAATTCATCTACGTATTGCGGCATCGTAAAAAGTGAAGGACCTGTGTCAAACCGAAAACCATTTTGTTCAAATTGCCCCATCTTACCTCCTACCCCATCGGCTTGTTCAAACACAGTTACTTGATGCCCACGATTTTGTAACCGAATAGCAGTAGCTAATCCGCCCAAACCAGCTCCAACAACAGTAGTATTTGGCATAAATAACGTATTATAATTTTTCTATATGGCATCATTAGTGCATACATCAAAGTATGAAGAACATTAAATTCAATAAAAAGTTTTCCTTTTATTGCTCTTGAATGGAACTCTTCGAGTGGTCAAATTGTTAGAAAAACAACATAACAATATGGTTACATAAACTTTAACTACAATCAATACCCATTAAAATGAATAATGACGAAACAACCAAAGCAATAGTCCACGATACTAAAAACACAATACCATTTTTTAAAGATATAAGGATTCAATTAGCATTATCATTCAGTTTAATCCTGATTATGATGATACTTAAAAACTCTCCTTATCTATTATTTTAAGACTCATATCCAAACTTTGGTAAGAATGAGTCAAAGCACCCACGGAAACGTAATCCACACCAGTTTTAGCAACAGCCCCCACTGTTTCTAATGTTATACCTCCAGAAGCCTCAATTTCGAATTGATTAGCTATCAATGCTACGGCTTCTTTCATTAATGGAATATTGAAATTATCTAACATAATTCTATCTACATTCCCTGTTTTTAATACTTCATTCAATTCTTCTATCGAACGTACTTCTACCGTTATAGGTAAGGTAAAATTATTTCTTTCGAAATACTTCATCGTTTCTTTTATCGCTTGACCAACCCCACCTGCAGCTTCTACATGATTGTCTTTAATCATAATTCTATCGTATAACCCACTTCTGTAATTACTCGCTCCACCAATAGAAACCGCCCATTTTTCTAAAAAACGAAGTTGAGGAGTTGTCTTTCGAGTGTCTAATATGGTAACTTTTCCATTCACTTCCTCTACAAATTCGTGAGCAAGCGTGGCAATACCTGACATTCGTTGCATTAAATTAAGGCATACTCGTTCTGCTTTTAATAATGCATGCGTATTACATTTTACATAAAAAGCAACTTGCCCATAACGAACTTTGTCACCATCATTCAGCAATTGTTTAAATTCGTAGTCCGAGGCAACAAGATTAAATACTGCTTTTGCTATTTTGATTCCTGCCAAAACGCCTTCATCTTTAATCAAAAGTTTGGCATAACTAACACTATCCGCAGGAATACACGCCAAAGAGGTATGATCCCCTTCGCCTACATCTTCGTTGAGAGCCTCAATAATGAACTCGTCTAATATTTTCTCGTCAAGAATCATTGCAATTGTTTTTATTTCAATATTTTAATTCGCCAAATGTATAACCTTTATTTATAATATGAAATTAACGCTCCTATAAATTATTCAACCTCATTATAAAATGGGCTACGCTAATCAATAAATTTATAATTAAAAGGAACATATTATTATTTTTGACATACAATAACTAAATATTTAGAAGTTATACTTTCAAATAAAAATTAGAACAATCATTTATGAACAGAATTAATTTAATTTGGGGTTTATTATTAATCCTTACGCTAAGTATGTTTAGCTGCCAATCAGATAGTACTCCCGATGTAAGTCATATTAATATCGAATTGGAATGGATTGACTATGCCGATAAACTTTTCACTATTGATACCAACGAAATTGAACCTAAAGTAGAAGAATTATTAAAAGAATACCCTTCTTTTACTCCTTTATATTGCAATCAAATATTGAAATTACCCACGCCCCTAAATAGCCCTGAAGCCATAGCCAGTTTCAAAATGATGATTGGAGATAGCACCATAAATAATTTGTATCAAAAATCTAAATTGTCTAATCAATCCAAAAGTAAAATTCAATCAGAACTGACCCAAGCACTTCAGTTTTATAAATATTATTTTCCGAACGAAGAAATACCTCGTTTTTATACTCTAATTTCGGAATATGCTTATGGTAATTTTATTTTTCAAGACACCGATAAAGATGGAATTGGAATTGGGTTGGACTTTTATTTAGGTGAAGATTACCCTTATTTAGACTTGAACCCTGGCAACCCTAGTTTTTCACAATATCTAACTCGTACGTTCAACAAAGACCACTTGGTAAAAAAGACCATTGAAGTATTAGTAGATGATAAAATAGGGGTTACTAAAGGTTCTCGTTTTATCGACCATATTATTCATAATGGTAAAAAACTGTATGTTTTAAAGCAACTTTTACCAACTGTTAGTGATACAATTATCCATGAATATACAGCAGAGCAATTAGATTGGTGCGAAAAGAATCAAAGCCAGATATGGGCACATTTTTTCAGTGAAGACTTAATGTATTCTACCCGTCTCCATGATTTTAATAAATTGATAAACCCATCTCCCAATTCTTCCAAAATGCCTGCGGAAGCACCAGGACGAACCGGCAATTTTATGGGATTTAAAATAGTGGAAGCCTACATGGACAGAACGGGCAATACTATCAAACAGTTATTAAGCATATCGGATGCTCAGAAAATATTGACTGATTCCAGATTTAAGCCAAAAATTGATTAAAAAATATTATATTGTTTACTATTGTCAACTTAAAAATAAGGATATGCAAGAAAGAGCGATTCCATTGGTAAATTTGAATGATTTTAAAAATCCAGATACCAAAAATAGTTTTATACAAAAGATAGGACAAGCTTTTGAAACTATTGGTTTTGTAGGTGTCGTAGGTCACGGTATCCCTAAAGATGTAATTGCTGATTTTTATGACGCTTCACACCAGTTTTTTAATCAACCCAAAAGTGTAAAAGAAAAATATCATCTTGAAGGAGTTGCTGGTCAAAGAGGCTATACCGCTTTTGGTGTTGAACATGCTAAACAATCTGACGTTCCCGATTTAAAAGAATTTTTTCAATTGGGTCAAGAAAACCAAAAACACAGAGATGACTACATCCCCAATGTAGTGGTAGAAGAATCTAACTTCACGCAATTAGGGGTCGATTTATATAAAAATTTTGAAAATGTGGGCTTTCAATTACTTCAAGCGATTGCCACTTATTTGGGTTTAGAGGAAGACTACTTTGCCAATTTCGTACAGGATGGTAACAGTATTTTGAGAAGTATCCACTACCCTCCTATCACGACTGAACCTAAAAACGCAATTCGTGCCGAATCTCATGAAGATATAAACCTAATTACGCTTTTGGTGGGTGCCTCTGCAGGTGGTTTGCAAGTCTTGGACAAAAATGAAAACTGGTTAGATGTGGTTACTGAAAACGACGAAATAGTAATCAATGTAGGAGATATGTTGGAAAGATTGACTAATAATAAACTCCGTTCTACAACTCATCGTGTCGTTAATCCGCCTCGCGAAGAATGGCATAAACCTCGATTGAGTATTCCTTTTTTCTTACACCCCAATAGCGACATGCCTTTGAATTGTTTGGAAAATTGTATTGACGAAAATCATCCCATAGCTTACGAACCTATCAAAGCAGGTGACTTTTTACACCAACGATTGGTCGAAATTGGATTGATAAAAGCATAATAAAAGTTTCGAGTTTTACTCGTTTAAGCTAAGTTGTATCAAAAGACGGCTTAGCTTTTTTTAGTTTGGGCTATTGTAGCTAACTTACCCACACACAAATTACAATAATTCTATTCATTTTTAAAGATTGCCTTTCTAGGTTTAGCCTCTGTATATCTAAAAAAGGTTTCCTGACAGTATATCCAATTTATGCATCAAATATTAAAGATACATTGCTTCATTTAAATACAAAAGGAAGTAGCTAAAAAACTACTTCCTTTTAATATCGGAGGTTGGTGTATTCTATATCGATTTGATAAAGTTTTCCACCTCTTCTTCTGTTACTTCCTCGGGGTCGGTAGTTAAACTAAGTCCACTTTCTATAGAAAATTCATCAATTTTACTTAACCAATAAACAGGATTGTCATTATCATCTTTAGTCGTAGAAATACCCACAATTTTAGCTTTATATCCAATTGGAATATTTTTAGCAGTGAAAGAATCATTATCATAATATAATTGCATGACGGTATTCTCTTCAGTAAAATATAGATAAACAATAGTGTTGGTATATGAAAACGCTTCTGGTAAAACCAGTTTAATATCTGTTAGTTGATTGTCAGGAAAATTATAAAAAGCATCACAATTAATCCATTCATAACTATCTACATTAAAATCATAAAACAAAATATCACTCAAAGAATCTAATTCGGTAATAGCTACATCACCAAATTCAGGATTTTCTTGAGGAATTGGTTCCCAATTATATATAGAATCTTCGACCGTAGAAGGGTTGGCTATCAATTCTCCTTCAAACAATTCCATACTGTTTTGGAACTGGGTATCATCGTTAATCGGAAATTTTACATTGATAGAAACGCCATCTCTTAAATAGACTATTTCGTCTCCAACCTTAGCTTCAAACTTTATAACACCTCCCGAAACTAAAGGGAAACCATTAGAAACTGTAGGCTTGTAAAATCGAATTAACTCTTCGATAGTATGCAATTCGATATAAGTTACTTCTATTTCAAAATCATTACTGCAACTATTACATCCGTTTATATCAAAAGCATCTTCTGATATTGTTATTATTGAGCCATATTTTGTCCTAAATGTTCCACCCTCATTATTTTGGACATTACACACGCCAGAAACATCATTAAAAACGGAATCTTGTAAAGCGGCTAAAACCTTTTCAAAGTCTTCCAAGGTTGATGGCAATTCTTCAGTTTCATCAGCAATAAATTCTTCGAAATTATCTTCAACACAAGCAAATGGTAATAATAAAACTAAAAGTATAGTTAAATAAGAAATTATTTTTTTCATGGTTATTTATTTGTTTTTAAAATAAGAAGGGCATTCGAATTTCCTTATACTTCTTAGACCCTTTTAGTGTCAAAAACGCTGCAAGCATAAAACATTTATTTTTTAAAAACTATATCGAATTCCTAATTTCGAGCTTACGCCTGACCAATGCTCAATCACTGGGTATTCGTCTGTTGTCCAATCAGAAATTCCATGTTGATAATCCGCCTTGAGATAAGCCGATAATTTTTCAGTAAGCCTGTACCCTACTTGCACTTGTCCTAATAGTGATTGTTCAAAAGTAGATTGTCTATAAAAATTCGCCTCTTCTAAATTTACGATATCCAAATCCGAATTAATCACTTTTCCTGCACTCTTGCCATACACATTAAAAGACACTCCAATAGCCGCGTTGACGAATATATTATTAAAGTCTTTTTCATATCCTAAATATATCGGAATATCTATTCTGTAAATTTTATTGAAATGTTGAACATTTAATGTACCTGTTTGTGTTTCAGTTTGCGTATTTCCGTTTACGGTGGTTATTACTGTTCTAACATAATCTCCTTGGGCATAATTAAATTTAGTTCTCCATTTTTTATAATCAACACCTAATTTTAAAATCCATTGATTCTGAAATTTAGCTCCTAACAAAACCGAACCTTGAAAACTGGGAAGAACCGTCTCCGAATTTTCTTTCTCTGCCAAAAAAGTACTGTTTTCAGTGCTATTTTCTTCGATTTTTCTCATTATGGATAAATACCCTGCATCCGCTTCTACAAAAAAGCTTTTTGAAAGCGGATTCTTATCAAACGAATAGCAATCTTTTACTTTATTAAATTTGGGCAAATTGGTTTCTAAATAAAAAGAATTATTGCCTATTGACAAAAGGTTTTTATTGTAGCTAACAAAAGGTTCTTCAATAGAAGATTTTGCCGTAGTTTCTTCTTTTATAATTATTGCTTTTTCTTCTTTTTTCTCAACATTTTCTAATACAAATTTTTTATTGTCGTCCGTTGGTTGTGGTAAAGCAACTTGTTTATAAAAACCTCTTTTTGTTTTAAAAACATTAGTATCAAAGGATAAAGGCTTGTTAGTTTCTTGGCTAACTTTTAATGCACTGCTTGTTACATCAACCGCAACAGCCCCTTCCATCATGTTTTGACTTTGAGGTATTAATTTTTGATTTTTTGGAATCTCCTTTTTTTCTAATCTTTCCGTAATTAATTCCCCTCCCTTATTTTTATGAAAATAACTAAATAAAAACATAGCCGATAAGCCTACACCCAACAACAAACTCCATTTCCAATACCCGCCCTTTTTACTTGTTTGTTTATTCAACTCCACTTCAATCCCGTCCCACAAGTCCATTGGCGGGGGTATAGATGCCTCGTCATATTTCTGTCGTAATATTTTGTCAAAATCTTTCATGGATAAGTGATTTTATTGGCTTCTGTAATTTTTTGCTGCAAGAGTTTTCTACCTCTTGTCAATTGAGATCTGGAAGTGCTTTCTGTTATGTTTAGTGCCTTCGCTATTTCTTTGTGCGAATAGCCTTCAAAAACAAATAAGTTAAAAACAGCTCTAAAACCATCGGGTAATTGGCTGATATATTCGATTATTTCATTAAAACTAAGTCTTTCTATGAAGTCGTTTTCGAAAGGTATCGGTTCTTTCAAATCAATTCCGATTAACTCATTTTTGGATCTTTTTTTCTTTAACTCTTTCAATGCCACATTAATTAAAATTCTTTTCAACCACGTTTCTAAAGTAGATTTAAATTGAAAAGATTTAAGGTTTCCAAATGCTTTAATAAAAGTAACTTGTACGAAATCTTCCGCTTCTGTTCGTGTACGAGCATACATTTTTGCTAAAATTAACAATCGTCCAGAATAACGTTGAAATAAGAGTTTTTGACAACTCCTATCATTATTTACACAGCCTTTAATTAACTCATTTTCTGACATATCAAGTCTTTCAAGAATATTCTAAGAGAATACTTAACACCTCTTAGATTCCTTGAACGTTGAAAACGCTGCATTGTCCGTCCCATTTTTTATTTTTTTTCAAAAAAATACTTAAATAGGAACTGAAACACTAATATTTTTGGTGGCTTTCATTGGGGTAAGTTCTCCTTTTTGTTTTAAGATAATACTATTGCAGTGCGACAAATACTCAATGGTAAATTCTTTATCAATTTCGAATATACCTTTATCTTCAAGCATCTCAGCGGAACATTCTAATTTGCCATTGGGACTATAACGCTGCATTAAATATTTTCTTGAAGCTAACTGCTCAAAACAAAACCAAGACCCTGCTCCTTCTCCTGCGTGCCATACCGCATTAATTGGAAGGTGAGACGGCAAAATAGGTTTAGGGAGTGTAGATTCTAAGTGTTTTGGTTTACAATTAGGTTTCCATGAACTTAATGAATTTCCAACAGTCATTTGATGAGGTAAACCACGAACAACGCCCAAAGGAGAAGGGCTAATAGAATATGGAATGAAAATTTTGGACCAGACCCAAACATTATTCGTACCTTTTAATACTGCCTTTCGAACAAAACGAGCACAGTTACTGCCCCCACGAACAAAAACACCATAGGGTAATGGGCTATTTTCCTGCATTTTTAATACATAATCCAACGATTTTTGGTACTTAATTCTCGTATAACTGGCAACTAATTTACCATCTCCATGACAAGCTTTTCGCTGATATAATTCGTCAAGTAAAGCGTCTATATTTAAAATTTTATCTTCTTGAATCATGGCTTTTTGATTCATCTTTAAATCAAAATCCGTTTTCTCACTTCTTACCCGTCCATATCCTTTAGGAGCATGGTATCTCCCGAAATCAAAATATTTGCAAACGCCCTCTGCATCTACTAAAACCAATGCCGCATGACCAACTTTATAATAATTGAAATAACTAAAGCCTAAAATATTCATTGGTTCATCATACCAAGCCCCTGCCTGCTTGCAATAGGTATCAGGCCAAGACAAAGCAATGATAAACCCATCTTTTGAATTATTTTTCATCAAAAAAAGCAATTTTAGTTTCTGAATTTTCTTGTCGGTCTAAATAATAAAAATTTGAGTTTTGTGCCGAAGTTACAATTTGAGAAATACTAACCGTCTGAATACCATTTGGACGTTTCATTAATAAATCATATTCGCTGTTTTCCGTAAAATGGGTTTGGTGAAATTCTAGTAAATGGCTTGCATTTTTCTTTTTAGTATCAAAAAAATCTCGAAACCATTTTTTCCTTTCGGCTTTCATTTCATCGTTATAAAGCGTCGAAGACGACCAAATATAAGAGTCTTTCTGATCTAAGTAACGCAAATGTTTCTTTTCTCCATCCCAAACCATTTCTAAAAAATCATCTCCTTTAAAATCATTCATCAATAAAGTAAACGGTTGTGTTTCTGTGAGGTCAATAGATTGACAAAATTCGCGTAGGTTTCCACTTTTAATACTTTTCATAACAATCACGCCTCTACTCACATTATAATTAGGTTTAGGCGTGTGGTTTTGAAAGCCACCGTTTAACAAACAAACCCATCTGGTTTTGCTTAAAACAATCCACGATCCATTCGACTGAATATCTTTCGGGTAAATCAGGTTTTCGGGAGTATATTTCTGAGGGGCTAATGTATTTCTACCTCCTTGTTCATCTCTGTTAGAGGTCAATATTCCTCCTTGCGAGGAAGGGCTGTAAGTTACCGTACACATATTAATTAACTCATTTTTATTTTGTGGGCGGCAAGAGTAGAATCAGCTACCCCATAGTTAGGTGACGACAAATGCAACAAACCTAATTCTCTCAATCCAATTTTTACAAATGCTTGATGATGAACACTATGTTCTAAACAATAATAAAGTTCTCGAAACAGAGTCGTCTTTAGGCTCAGACCTGTTGTTATATTGTCTTTGAGTATTAAATCTTTATCGATTAAATTTTCAGATAACTTATCTATAATGAAATCTATTTTTTGGGCAGCAAAACTTGGAGATATTTCTATTTTTAAATCCCTTTCTCTTTTATCATAATTGACAATTCCATTTTCTAAAGAAGATAAAAGGCACAAATAAAATTCAATCCAATGACGAGTATGTTCCCCAATTGATGAGCCAGAAAGCCCGGGGCAAGGTTCTTTATACTTATTAATTGGTATTTCTAAAATTAATTGTCTTGATACGTTAAGATTCTGTAAGCTACGCTTTAGCATAAACTAAATTTAGTGAAGTCAATAATTCAAAATAACGAAATATTAACTACAACAGTTGTATGTGATTAAAATTTAATCATAAAAATAGTCAATTTTTCTGTTTTGTTCATTCATAACTACTTTCTCTTTTACCCACATTCCATCATTCTGATAGACTTTGATAGCATAACTCGCTTCTTCAATATTTACTTCCATATCATATTCATTATAGAAAACAACTAAGATGTTAGAATCTGAAATAGATTTGAAGCTAAAGAAAAGAATTGCTGCAAAAGAAAGAATAATTAAGTATTTCATATTATAGAGTTATGTAGGTTTTAAAAGTTATAATCTACAATAACAGATTCAATACGTATGCCACTGAAATATGAATATTTAGTAATATCTTTTCTTTCCTTTCCAAATTATTGGTAACCAACCTATTACAGGGATATAGTAAAATAAAATACTTGGTTTTTTGCAAAAAACTTTCAAAAACCAACGAAATCCTTTCCCAATATGAATCTTTTTTCCCGTTTTTGAGAATTCTAACCATTGTTCTTCAAAGTCCGCAAAAAGGTAAGGCCACAAAAAAGGCAACGAAGTTGCAATACCATCTTCATTTTTGAATAATTTTTTAAAATAAGCTTTCCAATGAATAGGTTTTCTGCCGTACTTATCGACATCACTCAATAATTTAACTTGTAGCTCTCCTTGAACTCTATCTCGAATGTCTTCGAACTCTTTCTCGGTTATTTCATCAAATTTCTTATTCGTTAGGTTTTCTGGCAACAAAGGTTCGCCACGCACAAAAGTCATTTTGGTAGGCAAAGAATAATAAAACAACCATGGTTGCAAAATCAAAACAGGTAATGCCCAGCCCACAGGAATAAATGGCAAACCGATTTTTTTTGCCAGTTTATTCATTCTTTTAGAGGCATACATAAATGGGTTTACGTATTCAGCGTTGACTGTCGAAACAGGAATTAATGGAACCCTATACTTAACCGCCATTTTGATAAATGAAGTAGAAAACTTTTGAAGTTGGTATTTTTTATTAAACCCTTTCGCTATTCCTGGTACTCCTTCGGGATATAACAAAACATTTCCTTGGTTCAAGGTCATCATCAATTCAAAGTTCTTAAAAGTGGCTGTAATTCCACCCGCTTTTTGCCAAAACCGTTCAATCATAAACGGATTGGTGATTCGCATAAAACTCAACTGTTTATCGATTAATGCCCTTAATCCTTTGGACATTTCTTCGTTATAAAATCGAAATGTTTTGCTAATTAGTAATATCGCATCCCAAGGAAAAGCCATTCCCGAATGATTACTAAAATAAATATTGGGTCTGTCCCCTCTTGAAATATAGTCATCAAAACCAACCAATTGACTACGAAAATAACTATTATCTAATCGCTGAATGACATGTTCTGCCAATGCTTTTGCGAAATCATAGCTAAAATGTTCTGTCAACTTTTGTTTGTTTTCTTGAACATATTTATCCAATTCGGGACTTGATAGATTGTTTATTTTCAAAATGAATATGGAATTGATTCAATAAAAAAGAAGCACAAAGTTATTATTTAGTTCCATTTTTTATGAAATTGTACTCAATTGTAAGTATGAAAACATTACTTTTTCTCACTAAAGTCATCTCTTATTCTCGAATACGTCAAAAATAACGAAATTAATAAGGCAAAATACGAACAATGCCTTCAACAAGATTGCACAGGTTTGCCCTATGCTCAGTATTGGTATTTAGAGATTGTGAGCAAAGGTAAATGGGATGTATTAGTTTATGATGATTATAAAGCGGTGTTTCCTTTGCCTTGGAATCGAAAATATATCTTATTTAGACAAATTTATCAGCCTGCTTTTTGTCAACAGTTGGGTTGGTTCGGAAATGCCGATGTTGTAAAAAAAGCATACACCAGTACTTGGGTTAAAATCATTAAACAATACTTTCCGAAAGGGTATTTGCAAACTAACTATATAGATGTTCCCTATAAAAAAAGATTAAACTTAATCTTGAACCTTAATCAGTCTTTTGAAGCCATTCGCAAAAAATATTCCTCTTCTGTTCGTAAAAACATACGTAAACATTACGTCAATATAAAAGAGAGCAAAGACATAAAAAAACTCTATGAATTCTATCATAAAAATTTGTCTAAAAAATTCACCCCTCCTCCCCGTTCTGTTGCATTAGCTCTGTTTCAACAAGCCATAGAACTAAACCAAGGGTTTATATTATCCGCCTTTGAACAAGAAAATATGGTAGCATCTGTTTTTTTCTTACGAACTCCGTCAAGAATAATATTTCTATTCGGTAGTTCCAATCAACAAGGGCGAAAAACATATGCCATGCACACTATTCTAAATTTCGTTTTCGAACGCTACTCCAATTCGGATATTACTTTTGATTTTGAAGGGTCTGAACTTTCTGGGGTAAAAGCGTTTTTCAAAAGTTTTGGTGCTGTCGAACAGCCTTATGGCAAATATATTTGGTAATCGTGTACAAATTTATAATATATCAAAATGAATTATTCGGTTTTTAAGTTCATACAGTTCTTTCTTGTTTTTTGGAATCCCTGTCGTTTAGTGATTATAAAGTAATACTTTTCAAGCTATCTACTTGCCCTACATCTTGATTAATTTCTGGTTCAGAACCCAAAATAAAAGATATAAAAATCCTAAAAAAGAACAGCATTTATTGAATATATTAGAGAATAAGAACTTTTGTACCTTAAAAGGGAAGAATTGATAAGTGATATAGTGTTTTAGTCTTTACTTTTGTATCTGAATTATCCAATTAACAATCTCAAAAGACTATAACCATGAAAAGAATATTATTTATTTTCATAGCCTTTCTTCCTTTTATTAATCTTTCGGCTCAAAGTGATTTTGATTCATTCTTTCAAAAGACCAATTCTTTGTTGTCTAAATCCGTCACAAACGGGAAGGTTGATTATTCTTCATTGAAAAATAACAGTGCGTTTAAAGAACTTATTCAATTCATCAATGAAAAAGATGTTTCTAATGAGAAAGATAACGTAAAAAAAGCCTATCGCATAAACGCCTATAATTTATTAGTAATCAATCAAGTAATTGAAAATTTTCCGCTTAGTTCGGTTCAAGAAGTAGGAGGTTTTTTTGATAGAAATAAATTTACGATAGGAGGCGAAAAATTGACGCTAAACCAATTTGAAAAGCAGTACCTTTTGGAGGAATTTAATGATGCTCGCCTACATTTTGTTTTGGTTTGTGGAGCTTTAGGTTGTCCTCCCATTACCAATTTTGCTTACATGCCTGAGCGTTTGGAAAGTCAAATTGATAAACAAACTCGTTTAGCACTCAATGATGACAAATTTATTAGGGTAAAAGATGGTAAAGTAAAATTATCTCAAATATTCAATTGGTACACTAAAGATTTTGGTAAAAACAATACCGATATAATCACCTATATCAATGACTTTAGAAAATCCGCTATTCCCAATAATGGTTCATTTGGCTACTATTCTTATGATTGGTCACTAAATGGCACTAGCGATACTCGTGGAGCTTCGTCAAATGCGACTGGACCAACCAATGCCAGTAGATATATTGTATCTAGTACAATTCCTAAAGGGTCTGTTGAATTAAAAGTTTTCAATAATTTATATTCTCAAAAAACAAAAAGCGGTGACGAATTTGTTGATAGAAATTCATTTTTCACGACTACTTTGAGTGCATTATATGGACTTACAAACCGATTCAATATTGGTATCAATACTCGGTTTAGAAAAATTAGAAATAACGAAGCCTCATCTTCTCCATTTTCTGTTTTTGGAAGAGACGAAGGAAACCCATTCAGCTCTCGGTCAGGAATTACTGCTTTTGGACCTCAAATCAGATATGCACCTGTTCCAGCTTGGGAAAACTTTTCGATTCAAAGTTCATTTGTTTTTGCGGTGGGTGACGAACTAACAGATGCTCAAGATAAACCGTTCATAGATTGGGATGGTGCAACATGGAATACACAGTTTTTTAACGATTTTCCTATCGGTTCTCAATTTTCTTTATTCACAGAAATCGATTTATTAATAGAAGATATTGGAAAAGAAGCAGAAGGAAGGGCGAACCAAGTTTCGACCCCATTGACAGCGATTCTTGCCTATACTCCCACGACACAATACACCGCTTATTTCCTATCCAATTATGCTCCTATTTGGCAAGAAGAATTTAGTTATTTCTATCAATTTGGTTTAGGTTCTAAATACCAGTTTACGCCTAATGTCGAATTAGAATTGCTATATTCATACTTTAGAACTAAGTTTTTAGTAGATTCAGGAGGAACAGCACAAACAATTAACTTAGGTTTGCGTTTTAATTTCTAAATCATCATTTCTTATGTTAATACGGTATTTTTTATGCCTTTTGGTTCTAATAGCAGGTAAAAAAATTTCTTTTTCTCAAATTAAAGATTCATTTTTTATCTCAAAAATTGAATTTGAAGGCATAAAAAATAGCAAAAATCGCTTGCTCTTCAAATCTATAGAATCAAAAAAAGGAGATTTTTTTATTGATTCTATTCTCAAAACCGACCTTCAACGGATCAAAAATACCGTTGGCGTTGCCAATGCGTATTACCAAATTGATACTGTAGGTCAATACGTGGATGTTACTTACCATGTTACAGAAAGAAAAACTGCACTGCCTATTGTAAATTTTGGTGGTGTAGAAGATAATATTTGGGTTCAAGTTGGTTTTATTGATAATAATTTCCGTGGAGATGGAAGTCAAATTTTGGCATACTATCAAAATATTGATGGAAGAAGTGGAGGTGAATTATTTTATAAACAAAACCAGTTTGGACATTCTAAATGGGGAGCAAGTGGAGGAATGTACCGTTTTGCATCCGAGGAACCGCTATATTTTGGCTCTCAATCTGTGCCCTATTTTTATAACAACAATGGTTACACACTTTCGTCTATTTATAATTGGACTCGAAAAAGAAAAATAGAGTTAGGTGCTACTTATTTTAGCGAAAGCTATCAACAAGTTGCCAACCGAGAGGGAGGCTTTGTAGATTTAGGTCCTATTTCTTTTGAACAAGATAAATGGCTTATCAAGTCTTTTTTTCAAGAAGACAATCGAAAGTATGATGAAATTTATATCACGGGAAATGTCTTATCGCTCAATGCTCAACAAGTATATAATACCTATGACAATTCTTGGTTTCATAACTTTATAGTACAATATAAAAAGTACTTTCGCCCTCGTCCCAAAACTAATATAGCTCTTCGGTTTATTGGAGGAATATCCACCAATGTGAATACTCCTTTTGCTCCTTTTGTTGTTGACAGTAGAGTTAATATCAGAGGAAGTGGCAACCGCATCGAACGTGGTACGGCACAAATAATATTTAATGCTGAAATTCGACAAGAGTTTTTTGAAAAAAAGATGTGGCGGGGACAGTTGGTTGCTTTTTCAGATATGGGTAACTGGCGGTCGCCAGGCGGCAGAGTCAATGAATTATTAAAAGCTGACGAGTTCCGACATTTTGTAGGTCTAGGCGTTAGGATTCTCTATACTAAAATATTTGGTGCAGTTTTAAGATTAGATTATGGTTTTGATTTACACAACAAAAAACAACATGGTCTAGTACTGGGTTTTGGTCAGTATTTTTGAAGAAAATTCTATTGAAAGTGAGTGATTTGGAGAGATATGAACAAGTTGTTGGCAATTAAAAAAATCAGGGTTTTATCAAAAAAAAGTAAATTTATCTATTTTGATGTTAATAGTTTAAGAGATTATAATATGGCTCTCTTTCAATAGGTAGCTTGGAGAAAATGTGAATAAATACATATTGCATTTTTCAGTGAAATAAGGCTCGATAAATTCAAAGTAGTTTATGAAAATCATCCTTTGACTAAAAATTGAAAGCATTGAATATTAATGAATATTGCCAACGTATCGGTTACCAAAATGAAGTTGTAGTAAACGAAGACTGTTTAAAAGAACTTCATAGGTATCACGTAATGTCGATTCCTTTCGAAGCCATTGATGTGCAATTAGGACGTAGGATTGAGTTGAAGTTGGATAGCATTTTTCATAAAGTTGTAAAACAAAATAGAGGTGGATATTGCTACGAATTAAATCTTTTGTTTCAGGCAATGCTTAGCGAAATTGGGTTTGAAAGCTATTTAATATCCGCAAGAATATTCAACAATCAAGAATTTGGTCCCGAATTCGATCATATGGCGATTGTCGTAAAACTACAAGAATATTGGTTGGTAGATGTTGGCTATGGAGATCTATTTATTGAGCCTATTCTACTAAAAGTGGATTATCCACAAGAGGATAAGTTTAAAACATATAAGATTGAAAATTTTGGTTCAAATGGGTTTGTGCTGAAAGAATCGCTCAAAGGGAAATCCGAATTTATTCTAAAATATCAGTTTAGTAATATTCCAAGAACAATCGATGAGTTTGAAGCTCAAAATAATTGGAAACAAACATCAAAAGATTCCTATTTTGTCAAAAATATGATATGCACATTGCCAACTCAAAATGGAAGATACTCGATACTAAATACTATTTACAAAGTAAGAATAGGCACAGCAGTTAAGGAAATAGAAATAAAAGGAAAAACTAAAATGAAGGAGATACTAAACAGTCATTTTAATATAAAAATAGAGTAGAAATAATACCCTAAAAGAAACATACACTAACCTGAATCATTATAAAATAGAGTGCCCGTTTTTTAAATCAAAAAAAGGCTATTTGATAACACTCAAATAGCCTTTCTTTATAAAACAGATTTGTTTATTTCAAACTGAACTGATTTACCGCATCAGAAATTTCGTATCCTAAACGAAGTCCTTCTGTACAGTCTATTCTAATATGAACTCCTAAAGGAATTCTTGAATAGGCATTTTCAACTGCCATATCAGATAATTTATTATAAAACCTAGGGTTTCCTTCAAATTCAACTCTTCCTTTATGCGTATTATCAATAAAAGAAATATCTCCAAAAGTATCTATAAATACACCTGCTGCTGCCGATGCAAAAGTAGAATGTCCTGAAGGGTAGCCAGGAAAAGAAGGGTTAGGCCAAAAAACAAACTTGAATAAATTTGTTTGATAATCTACATCAATATGCTCGCGAATATATTCACTTGGACGCATTACCATGTATTTGTATTTATCAGCCCAAGTAGAAACCGCTGCATCATTAAGCGAAAAACCTAGTTTAAGAAGCATCGCTAATGAATTTTCATAACTCAATTCTTGGTTTTCAATCAACTGTATAGCAATAGAAATTTGACGACCTGGAGGGCTCACCATTAAACCCGTAGCATCATCAGACCAAAATTCGGCTATTCTTAGGCTTTCATTTTGCTCTTCTCTTGCTTTGTTATTCGCCTCATAGACTTCGTACATTTCTTTGTACCAATCACTATTTTCATCTTCGCTATATTCCATATTAGGAGCTACACTTGATGTTTCTTCTGACGAAATAACAAATGTTCTTACCGACTCCCAGTAAGGAAACAATGCTCTTTCTGGTTCCGCATTAAACGTCCAATACCCTTGTCCTATCGGCGGAACATACGAATTCGGTTGAGGGTCTAGTATTTGTTGTTCTGCTTCGGTGTCGGATTGACTAAAATTAATAACAGACTGCACTACATGATTCGCCCAATCTTCAGATACACCTACAACATCTGGACTCAACTCTAAATTAAGTTTTGATATTGTATTTTCGTATAAGCTATCAATTCTCGATTTCATTCCATCAGGAAGGTTATAAACAAAGTGTTTAATAGAACCTGCATAAGCCGCATTCAGCGAAGACCTCATATCTATATCATTCGGTCTATTTTCTTCTCTAATATCTAATCCATCAAATTTACTTTCCACCGAATTGTACTCTACCATATCCGCAACAGCCGTTTCGTAAGCAGCCAAATGAATATAAGCTAGTGACCTTGCACATGCATTAGGTCTCATACCATCTGCATAGCGGTCAAGCTCAATCCATAATGTATTCCACTCTTGAATGATATCATCTTCTGTTGGAATATTAACTTCTTCTTCGGAATTATCCACGATAATAGTGTCGGGAGAACATGAGGTTACATAAATTAATGTAAAAAGACAGACAATCAGTCTAAAGTTGGTTCGGGTTGTCATTGAAAGCAATTTTTTATTTAATCTAACACACTTTTTTACACACCAATAAGTGTCCTAAAAAGAATTTCATTTTGTTCTTGAGATGTAATTCGGAAAATGGTTTTGAAAAATCAAACCTAAACTGTTAGGTCGAAAAGTTATATAGTTGTATATCAGCAAATACAAAGCTAAACGTTTTTTGATTACAAATTCAGACTAATGATACTTTCAATAAACAATGAGGAATCATTTAATTTGTCAACACAACGGTTTCAGCACTTGTCTATAATTACGTTTCAATAACAAAACAATTACCAAATTAGTTCTCTAAGGTATTTATGTTTTAAAATATGGTATCAAAATAACAATTACTTCACTTCAACATTTGCAATCTTCTTTTCAAACCATTTTGGAAAAAATCGTTTTAAGTAAATAGCCCATACTTCGGATTGACCGATATACACTTCTGATTTTTGTTTTCGAATCGCTTTTACTGCCTTAGATGTAAATTCACTGGGTGACATTCCGTTTTGGTACCATAACCGTTTTATTCCTTGGCTTTTTCTAGATAGTACTTTTTAAGAATATTCTCCTTAGAAGTTAGTTCGCATTCAATAAAAGTTGCATTTTCAGTACTTTCACCTCCAGCAGGATATACAAAATCGTCTTCTTCTTCGTTCCACCAGAAATTACAATGTTCGTCTATAAAAACAGTGGATTTTTTTCTCAAAAACAAATCATCCTCTTCATTATAGTAAACTCTAACTACGACATCTAAACCATTAAAACCCATATCTCTGTGATACATAACAAATAACTCACCTTCATCAACAAAAACACTTTCAACTCTAACATCCCTTCCTTCTTGATCCCAAGCATCAATAAATAGAAGTTTGTACTTATTACCCTTTTGCCTTTTCAATACACACCCAAAAACAATTGAAATTTGAGAAAGTTCTTCTAATTTAAAAAAACCAACTATGTTGTTGTTAAATCTATTTAATCCAAAAACTCCATGTCCTATATACTTTTCATTCATCCCTACAGCATTTAGAAAAAACTGCATATCACTCTCCCCTATTCTTCTTTCGTAAACAGTTCCAAATTGTATCTTACTCAATAATTCCTTTAAATTTTTAGTATTAGAAACGGGTTCATTGAATATAAATGCTGCTGCTTCTTTTTCAAAACCAATGTCAATTCGTCCAATATCTAATCGACTATTTATATTACCACTTTGGTCTTTTTGGCAAGAAAATATTGTAAAAAATATTATTGAAACTAAGAAAGGAAGTAAATTATTTCGCATAATAAAAGTTCTTTATGATAAAAAAATCGTGCAAGCTACTTCACTTCAACATTTGCAATCTTGTTTTCAAACCATTTTGGAAAAAATCGTTTTA
>CALAJP010000094.1 GCA_937922815.1 uncultured Saprospiraceae bacterium | reverse complement strand
ATTACGAATGAATTCATATGGATTAAAAATGTTCTTTTTACTTCACTCTTCGTCAAGTACTCATCTTAATACCTATGGGTATTAGATTCCGTGCTTTCCTTGATTGAAATAAAAATTCCTGTTTTTTCTTTCATACAATCCAATTCGTAATCATATCTATTGGTTGTTTTCTGTTATCTACGAAAAGACTTCGTTTTTTTCTTTTTTTCTTCCATTTTGTAACCAACCAAAACTTGATGACTAGTTCCTCCTAACTCGTTAATAGTAGAATGAGTCGTAGATTCGAAACTATACCCGAATGTAAATTGGGAATTGAGTTCGTAAAAGGCAGAAATACTCCATAGCCCCTCGGTCTGTCCGTGAAGTCCAATTTCGAATGCTTCGTAGCCAAAATATACATTTGCCCTTACGGAAGTTGGTCCATTAGGAACCGCTCTAAGTAATATTGAAGGGCGAATTTTTACTTCATCAGAGACTTCAAAAGAGCTGCCTCCACTTATATAAAAATGGGGAACAGAAACAGGTGTGTGGTCTGCATCACTTAATTTGTTTTGTTTAAGAATAGCAGGGACAGAAGCTGCGATATACCAATTTTCACGTTTGTAGTAAGCTCCTCCTCCAAAATTAAATCTAAATGAATTTTCAGATATAATATTAGGGTCTATTTCGGATTCAGTGGAACGTAAATTTCCTCCGTCAATATTATAGAATCTACCCATAACATCTACTCCAAGGTAAAGAATGGACTTATCTACCATTTCTAATGCATAATTATAATCTAATGATAATTGAGTGTTTCGTTCTACGAAAACTTGGTCATTGATGATATTAAGCCCTACTTTTGATTTTACGTTACTAGGGATAGAAACACTAGCTGCTTGAGTTTGAGGAGCATCTTTGATTCCTGCCCACTGTTGTCTAAATGCGAGTTGTCCTTGTATATTTTCGTGACTGCCGCTGGCTGCAGGGTTTACGAGGCTTAACTGTCTGTCTAGAAAAGGGAGTTCAGGTTCTTGCTGTCCAAACACTAGTTGATAGAAAGCGAATAATACTATTAATAAGTTTAATTTCTTCATAGAGTTTGGAATTAATAACTAAGATATAACCAACCTTGCTGTTGTTCAATTTCAGTTTTTAAGATGAAAAAATAGGAGCCACTAGGCAGTGGAGATTCATTTCCATTGAATTGTCCTCCCCAATCGTTTTTATAATCATCCGTTTCATAAACTTTTTTACCCCACCTATTATAAATTTCTATTTCTATTTTACCTACATTTTCAATATTACCCAGTTTCCAAGTATCGTTAATATTGTCACCGTTAGGGGTAAGCGTTTCCGAAATAACTATTAATTGGTCACTGCAAGCGTCACCATCACTATTTCCATAGGTATCCAATTGGTCTGGATTAAATATATTTGGACAATTATCTTCTTCGTCTATTATTCCATCATCGTCACTGTCGATACCTAATATTTCCAAATTTGTCAAGATTATACTATCGCAGTTTAATCTATTCGTTAGCGTGTCATAATATACTCCACTTTGACTATATATATTGCCGTTAGGGCTGAGATAAGAACTGATTACCGCAGTATCTATATTTATTAAATTTGAAGTGTTGATATAGTTGATGATAATTATACTATCGCAACCATTGCTTTTAGTAAAAGAGGTTTTGTATTCTCCAGTAACTAATGCGTAGCTATTGTCTGGAAGTCTAAAACTATCGCAAGAGGAGACAGAGAATTCAAAAATATCTTCTTCTAAAATGGTTAAATTGATATTTAAAATAGAGTCGGCACCATTAGTGGCTGATAAAGTGTCGCTAAAAGCACTTGAAGTTTCATAAATATCCCCAACTGGGCTTATATATTCATTACAAGATGAAGTGTCTATATTTTGAATAATAGGTTCTAAAACGGTTAGGTTTATGGTGATTATGCTATCACAATTATTTTGGTTCTTAATGGTATCTAAGAAAATACCTGATTCATTAAATGTTTTTCCTTGTGGACTAATATAATCTTCTTTCGTAGTAACGTTAATAGAAGAACGGGTAGTAAGGTTAGTGAACGTAGTTACTACTATGCTATCGCAATTGTCAAGACGGTTTAAGGTCGTTTTATAAACTCCACTTTCGTGTACATAGCTTAAATCAGGAAGTTGGACACTATCGCATGAGGTGACGGATATTCTAGTGGTATCTTGTTCTAGAATAGTTAGGTTTATATTGAAAATAGTATCGGTACCATTTACGTTTTCTAATGTGTCATTAAATGAACTCGAGGATAAATATTGTTCTCCAGAAGGACTGAAATATTCATTACAACTAGTCGTATCTAGATTAATATTTACTATTTTTTTGATAGTTAAATTAATGATTATAATACTATCACAACTAAATTGGTTGGTAAGCGTGTCATTATAAGTGCCACTTTCTGTTAATATAGTTCCCTTTGGACTAGTATAAGTATTGATAGACGTGGTGTCGATAGACCTCTGATTTGATAATCGAACATAATTTGTAATAATTACACTATCACAACCATGACGATTCGTTAGTGTTGTCGTGTATGAACCTGTTTGGGAAACCGAGCTTAAATCAGGGAGTTCATAACTTTCACACGAAGAAGCATCTAGCTTGGTCGTATCAGATAAAACAATCGTTAGGGCGATGTCAAAGATAGAGTCGGTACCGTTTGGGTCTTTTATAGTTTCTCTGAAAATAGTAGAGTTTGTGATTACATTTCCTTTAGGACTAATATATTCATTGCAACTAATCGTATCAATAACAATAGTAACAACTTTGTTTATGGTTAAATTAATAGTAATGATGCTATCACAGTTGAATCTATTGGTAAGCGTATCGTGATAAACCCCACTTTCGGTTAACATTACTCCCTTAGGACTAATGTATGAATTTAATGAAGTTGTATCAATGGTTATGTGGTCTGATAAATTGGTATATTTGACAATAACAATACTGTCGCAGCCAATACTACTAGTTATGTTAGTTTGATATTCTCCCGTCTCAGAAACGGTACTCAAATCTGGTAATTGAATACTATGACAAGAAGAAGTATCTATTCTTGTTACGGTTATAGGAAGAACCGTCAAATTTATGTTCAAAATTGAATCACAACCGTTAATATTACTTAACGTATCACTAAAAGAAGCTGAACTATTGTAACTAATTCCTTTCGGACTTATGTAGGTACGACAAGTAATAGTATCAATGGTTTGAATCGACCCTTCTAATATTGTCAAATCAATTGTGATAATACTGTCGCAATTAATATAGTTCAAAATGGTGTCTTTGACAGTTCCAGAGTTACTAAATGTTTTACCGCTAGGGCTAGTATATTCCTTACATTCTTCAATAGTAATCGTTGAAAAACTCTCGGCACACGGATTTCCAGATATAGTTATATTAGAATGAATATCCTCTTCTCTTGAATTTCCAATGCTATCTTGATAAGAAATAGAAATGGAATAAGTACCTGCTGGAATAGATGCACCAGAACTCACAAAAGTTGAGCTTGGGCTTTCATCAATTGTATATTTGAATGTAACATTTAAAACATCAACCATATTCCATTCTGTAGTTGAAGTACCGTCATTAAAGGTTAACTTAACACTACCCGCTAAAGGTTTTTCGGGTAGAACGTAAGATATAGAAATGTTGTCGCTGGAAATATTTTTTCCCGTAGGAGGGCTAACTAAGTTAGGTTCTTCTGTTGCTCCATCGAAGATGAACCCTTCTAAACTATCCTTTTGGTTTTCGTTAGAAAGAATCACAAATCCAGATTCTCCATTACCAACAATCGCTTTTAGGCTAGATGAATTTACAAGAATTTCTTCGGTAGCAGCAACCGTATTAAACAAAGTAGACTGATAAAGTTGCATATTATTTCCTACCATGGTTATGGTATCTCCAAGTTTAGCAACTTTGGGCGAAAAACTAGTAAACTCAGGCGAAGGAGAAACGATTTTTTCTTTTCTTGTATTTTGGTTTCGGTAATCAAAAGAAACATTAAAGGTTATGGAACTATTGATGTTATCATTTTGATACTCTATGGCATTAACTATTTCATTTATTATTGAGGTTGTATTGACACCTTGACTGGTTTGGAAATTAATATTAATTACTCCATTGCTATTTGAGAACGTGGCTAGAGGAGTTGTGTTATAAAATATGGTGTCATTTCGGATTGAAATAGTGCTAGACTGAGCAATACTCCATTGGTCATCTATATTCGCACCAGATTTTCGTCTGATTGTAAGAGAACTTGTGTTGAAATTTCCGTTTCCAAAAAATAACGATTCTGCATAACTATCGCTTATGTTTAGGTCAATATCTAATAGCTTTTTATCTTTCTGTTTAATAAAAAGAGTGTCGGAAATGTTTGTTATTTCTGTTGTCGAAGTTTGATTTACAAAAGAATGGTCAATATAAAATAAATATTCTGTATGATTATTGTCTAGCATTCCACTTTTCCCTGAAATTGGAGTGTGACCAAAACCTACAATCATATTTGCACCTAAATTAGGATTATTTTCAGCACTAAATGTAGGGTAATTATTGTTCACATTATTATCATAAAATAAATACCACGCCTGATTGTTGATTGTTCCGTAAGGAGTAACCGTAAAGTTCTCCTGGTTTTGTAGTCCTTGATTTACACCACTTCCAATAGCTTCGGCAGTGCTATTCCTGATATTTCCTCCTATGCTATTACTGTAAGTGGCTAATATATCTCCAG